>JAKQOF010000004.1 GCA_029565375.1 bacterium | reverse complement strand
TGCGACAGACTCGTGTCTATATTGATTTTTCTTCTCACGTTCCTGGATGATTTTCTCTGGCTTTACCAAGTCATTGTCCAACTGCTCAAGTACTTGCTTCTTGAGTGTTGGCATTCCCAAGTAACGAGAGAATATCTCGTTCCATAGGCTCTCTCTAAAGTGATAGACATAGCGTGTATCAAAGCTTTCTCCGTTAGAGTAACTGAGCGCAACGTCAATAATATTGAGTGTGACGGTATCACCGTTAAAGTTATAGCCTACCCAGTCACGATCCTGCCAAAACTTCATCTTTGGATCAATGTCATACAGCAATTCTTCCGCACGCCGCCAGTGCAGGTCCTCGGGTTGAACGTGAGGCTCAAACGCCTCAGGATGTGCCTCGTCCTTTAGCTTTCCAAAGTATCGTTGTATCACGCGCCAGTGAACATGATGTCCTGCGATCTGTGGACCAGCGTCAGGGTCGGCAATGAGCGTCTCGACAACAACCTCACCAAAATTACGAACCGTTTTAGACTTAAACTTAAAGAATGTCGAGTATAGTTTGATCTCGTTCATATAATGGAACAAAAGCGGCAGTGTCTTCAGTGTCAGGCCTTTCCAGTGCGTCTTGCGTACTGGCACAACAACGATAACACCCATTTCCTTGGTATGCGTCACATTATGAAGCTTCTTTTGCACAAAGTGCTCGGCCAAATCAACGTATTTATCATGGTTCATGACAATAATCTCAATGTCACGCTCTTCATAGTCATCGGCTGTCACGGTTTTAAACAGCTCGTCGTACTTGTTCAGCCATTCTGGGCCTTCGCTAAAACGAAGCGCCGTATAGAGTTCGCCAAAGTTTTCTTTTTCAAACAATTCTTCGACGTCTTTGTATCCCAAATGATCAATCAATTGCTGCGGTGGCATATGGCGCAAAAATTCTTTGGCTTTGTCGTGCTTCAGCACAAAGACCTTTCGTGCAAACTCGGCGCTATTAGCGGCATTTACCAAGTGCGGCACAATATGACGAATGTCGTCAGGATCGTCGCCCCCAACAATCTTCGCCACTCGTTGATTATCTTCTGCAATGCGAGCCAAGAGTGCGTGGTAGACTTCCTCGGCTGTTGCATCAACTCCAAGGCCTAGCTCTTTTACCGCTGTTCGCATTTCGAGCGCAATGTCACCAACAAGTCGTGAGTCGACCGCCGCTTTGCCTGTTGCGTTCTCCAGGTCACGCAGTGCCATAGTAAAAATTGGCTCTTCAGCATCAAGCAAATCACGTAAAAACTTACTCATTAAAACGCCTTCTCGGTTATTGGCATGTCGTGCAGCGTGACACCGTAATCTAGTATCCCGGTCTTTGCACCAATCGATCTAACAACTGACGTAGAGTTCGCGCTTGCAAAAACAATTGAGTCTTTGAGCGATTTGCCTTGTGACCATTGGCTTACAAAGCCAGACCCAAACGCGTCGCCCGCGCCCGTTCTATCAACAACAGGAACATCCTCGTACATACCTGCCTCAATAATCGTTTTGCCGTCAGTCGCTGTCACACCGTTTGGTCCGTCACTAATCACGACAACAGGTACAAGGTTCGTGCCGTGGCGCGCTAGTTCTTCTGACGATTCGCCTTCAACAATCAACTTCGCTTCGTCTTTGTTGACCAACAACACATCAACGTCTTCAAGCAACGGTCGCAAGCGATCAATCTCGTCTAATTCGCCTTGGCCAGGATTAAAGGCAATCTTGATGCCGAGCTCTTTTGCGCGGGTAAAAATAACGTCTAGCGCGTCCATTGCACCAGCAAATGACGAAACATACAGCCAATCGTACTGCGAAAAATCAACATCTTCATAATCTTTCGCTGTATGCGTGTGCGCTGCGCCGCGATAAATAAGAATACTACGCTCACCAGTGTTTGCCAGGAGTACTGTTGAGTACTGCGTGCCGAGCGTTGGATCGTATAGAACGCCCGATGTATCAACATGGTCGTTATCAAGTTCGCTCATCACCGCAACACCAGCAGCGTCGTGGCCAATTTTGCCAATAAAGCTCGCTTCGATTCGCTGACGTGCAAAGGTGACAGCTGCATTTGTTGCACCACCGCCTGTATTAAAAACAGCGTTCTCAATATTAATCTTGGCACCCAATGGAAACGCCTCAACTAATGCACCCGATTCGTCTTTGGTACTAACAATCTCGTGCCCCGACAAAAAAACGTCTTGTGATGCCGCACCCAATGCACAAATTCTAACCATATGCACTATGATACAACTTTTGCTATACTAATGACAAATGAATAACCTCCAAAAACTGCACAGTACGTTCAATCAAAGTCCTTGGCTTGATAATCTCAGTCGTGATCTACTGCAAAGTGGTCGGCTGCAGCAATACATCGATGATGGTATTCGCGGACTCACCTCCAACCCAACAATCCTTGAGCACGCAATTACGACCAGCGACCTGTACGACGAGCAGATCAAATCATTA
>JAKQOF010000115.1 GCA_029565375.1 bacterium | reverse complement strand
TGTCTTGTCCGGCAGAACATCAACAAGGTCAAGCTTTCCGGCAAGATGTGCCTCGCCGATTATGACATGCTGATTAGCAAAGTCGAGTTCGGTTTTTTGGGTGGTTGTAAATGTATCATATCTTGCATCAAGGAACGTACGTAAATCATCGCTCCCCTTCTGTAAGTACAGGTCGAAGTCACTCGTCGACATATGCATATCTTGCAGCGCAGACTCGTACTGATGCAATATATCTTCAATGGGCTGCCTTTCACTGTTTGTTGCGAAGAAGGTGTGCGCCCGCTGAAGCGTCGCATGGATTGCTGATCCGTAACTTGCCGCTGGGCTCATTGCTTGTGGAAATCGAAGCAGGTTTTGCAGCAAGAACATTTGTGGACCGCCCCGTGTAACGTCAAGGAAGTGTGTGACGTGTGTCACGCTGAGCTTGTACGATTGAAGTTGAGGCGCTAATAGTTCCTTTAATGTCGATGAATCTGACTGAACAAGTCTGTCATACCAACGAATCTCTGCTGTTTCAAGCATGTCGTCGTCGCTTGTGCGGCCTGATATTGGCTGGGTTTGCCATACGCTGCTGCCAACCAAAAAGCTCGCTGTTGCTGTCGGTTTGTTCGCCTCATCAGATTCGCTGTACGATATCATCAAGTTTTTCTTTGCGCGGGTTGCGGCAACATAAAACAGTCGTAGTCGCTCTTCGGCACTGTCGCCTGCTGGGGCAAGTTGCAGATTCTCTGGATAGCTTATCAGTCTGTTGCGACTGCGTGCTCGCTCGCCCCACACGGAATCAATTGCGCCCACGATATATACGCTATCGTACTCTAGACCCTTTGAGGCGTGTGCGGTCATAAGACGAACAGCATCTCGCTGTGCGACCCCAGAGCTGACGCTCGTAATACCGCTGCCGATACTGCGATGCAGTTCGATAAATTCAATAAAGGTCAGCAGCGTTGGCGTTTGGGTTGGATGGTATTGACGCAGCTTTGTCCGTATTGTTCTAAGAGCATTCAGGTAGCGAACGTATTGTTCCGGGTGAGCATCAAGACGCTCGGTTGAAAAGAAGAAATTGTATAGAGGGCTTACAAAACCGGTATGTGTATCCGAAGATACTTTGCCGATAAGTGTGTCGAGTATCGACTCTAAGGGTGTATGAGGAATCGATAATGCCGTTGTTATCAGCCAGTCATGAAGCGGTGCGAGGGATGGTTCTAGTGCCATCTCGTCCATCCAGTGTGTACGGTTTTTGTAGGCATTCAAACTCAGCTGCCATAGTGTGAGTGGTTTGATCCCCCATGCTTCGTGCGAGAGCAACTGTGGAAGAAGTGCATTGACGTCTTTTAGCTGCCCGAGATATAGACCGATTAATATCAACGAAAGTTGTTCGACAAGTACAACAGGCGGCAGTTCAAGGACGTTGTCCCGACGTTCGTACTGAATAGGAATAGCGGCACGCTCAAAGTACGGTAACAATAGCTCTATCTCGTGATGCTTGCGAGTGAGGACGGCAATATCTGATGCTGCTGTGCCGCCGTCAATCGCATGTTTAATATTTTCGACTAACCAATGGCGTTCGTCGGCGTTCGTCGGCGCAACGTGGACCTCTACCCTACCCAGGCCATGAGACGACTGTGCCTGTAAGTTTTTGTCGAGCTCATCGATATAGTTTTCAAGTCGCTCACTACCCTGTGTAATAATCTCTCGCGCGCTCCTGAGGATTGTTTCTCCCGAACGATAGTTATCAACCAAGCTGACGATATGTGCTTTTGGGTAATTAGTCTTGAAGTCGATAATGTTGCTAATGTCTGCACCTTGAAAGCTGTATATCGCCTGGTCGTCGTCACCAACAACCATCACGTTCGGTGTATCACCATGGATAACGTTGTTAGTCAGATTATTGACGATACGCATTTGCGCCATGTTAGTATCTTGAAACTCATCGATCATAATGTACTGGTATTTTTCTTGCAGGTTGTAGCGCAGTTCATCAAATACTTCCATGGCGTGGACAACGCGCAGAATCATATCGTCAAAGTCGTACAGTTCGCTCTCTTGCATCCGAGCCAAGTATTGTTCGTAGATCGAACTAATTGCTCGCAACTTAACTTGTCGTTCGCGAGACTTCAGTACAAACTGACCTGACTCGTTTTTGTGGAACCAGCGGTTGCGCCATGCAGTTATCGGTTTAGTAGAATTATCCTCTTCTGCCTGATTAACGGCATGTGATAACGAGTCCGCGATCACTGTTGCCAAAGGGACTATTCCGGGCAGGAGCGATGGACGCTGACTGACGCGGATTGCTTCAATGTGCGGTGCACAAAGGCCGGCAGTCGACTTGCTGATCTTTTGTTCAAATACGGGGCTTAGCAGCTGTTCGGTTTTTTCTATGGCGCTGTCATTTGCGTCCAGCACATCAAGTAATTCGTCACTCGTCATACCACTCTTCTTGAGTTCGGATATGACCGTCAAACTGTCGGAAAGGTACGTATAATCACCGTTCATCTTTTTATTCAGAACGTTATTGTGCCCTAGGCCTTCAAAAATTGTTCGTATAATTTCGTATCGACTCAGGTCGTCAGCTGGTCGGAAGTATGCACCTTTGTAAAAATACTGGCTATACTGATTGATAACGTCGGTACCAAAACTATGGAACGTGTGGATTGCGACTTTGTAGGCATCTTTACCAATAATACTCACCAAGCGTTCTCGCATGGCACTCGCGCCACTTTCGGTAAACGTGAGGCACAAGATATTTTCAGGTAGCGTGTCGGTCTTCTTTAAAATATTTGCCGTGCGCATGCTGAGTAACTCGGTTTTACCTGTGCCAGGCCCTGCAATAACCATGACAGGTCCTTCGATGGTATCGACTGCCTCCTTTTGTGCAGCGTTGAGTGACGCGTATCGTGTTGAAAAGTCCATTGCTTCTATTGTAGCGTACAATGACGCGCATAACAGCTTGAGCTTTGGCGCGAAAGATGAGCGGTGTATAATACCTTTACGTATGATTGATGCCCTATATGAAGATTTGGCTGTGGAACGAGCTATCAAAGATAAATTTGGTGTAGACGTTGATGTACGTCAGACAATTGCCAAAGTGCCTATCAGCCACACAGCTCATGCACATGTCTTTTTGACGACAAAAAAACAGTTGTATCTGTATATCAACGGACAGTCAAAATTCTTATTTGGTGATATTAAAAAACTTGTCCAGCGCATTGGCCTTAAGGCAGAGTTGTATGTGCCACCCAAAGGTCGTCCGAACTATTTTGACGAGGTGGGTCGTGCAAAGTTTCATGACGTCTTTCCTGGTCGCTCGCACGTCAGCGATGAAGACATTATATTTTATCGAACGCTTGCTCCGTACAACCCTGCACTCATTCTTATCTCAGAAGTAAAAGACGGCCATATCTACCAGTTTGATACTGATGCATCTGGCAATTGGCGTGTGGCAAAAAAGTTTGCCTACCGGCGTATTCGAACGAGCTAAGGTTGTTTTGCTGCACGAGCGAGTTGTGTAAGTGCAGTCTTGGCTGACTCAGCGGTAAATGTCGCCGAAGCTGCTGGCTGTCGGATCATATATCGTACCGCAGTGTTACCAATAAATACTTCAAGTCTAAAGCCATATGTTGCTTCTGGGCCTGTTGCGGCCGTGTTAGTACCATAGAATGCAAAGTCACCTATATTGTCGACAACGGTACCGACACTATTCGCCTTGATTTGCGCGATGAGTGTTTGTGGACCTGATGGATTTGCATAGACAATTCGTTCGATAATAAAGGCATCACCAGAGTTGTATCCGTTTTCAAGCGTGCCTCCAGTCTTAAACGCGTATATACACAGCTGAGAGTCCGAGGATAAATCATTCACTCCATCACCTACTGCTTTGTTACCGACGATGCCCATATCCTGCAACGGCTGTAATGTTTTTGCAGCGTCGCCTAGCGCAGACTTAATTGTGGTCGTATCAAGCAGTGTGCATGCACCATAGTCCTTTGAGTGATCAAGCACGACTGCTGTTGACGTCACACCAGAAGTCGATTGTTGCTGAGATTGTTTGATGAAGTACAGCACACCAAATGTGGCACCTGCCGAGACTAATATGACGCCCAATCCGATAAGTAGTTTTTTAATCATTAGTATGGCCCCGCATTTCCTAAGTATGTATCACCCACGCGTGTGCCACCGACTTGGCAGCCGACCCAGCCTTGCCACCAGACATACCAGCTGTCATCACCACCAACAACGTACTTCTCTTGGTTGCCAAACGTCCAATCCATTAATGATGTATCATTGGCCGACGTATTGTTTGAGTATGCGTAGTAAGAGTACAGTCGCGTGACAACTGTAGCTCCTGGGCCGCATGATCCAGATATGTTCATACCAACTGTCCACCAGGTTGACCCGTATCCAGGGTCTTGACCTGGCATCCACATGCCGGCAAGACTTGCGTAGGAACGTACAGTATAGCCTTGGACTACCCAGGTTGGGCTTGTTGGTCCACTGATGCCTGTTGCGCGTGATGGACATGCACCTGTGACACTTTGTACTGCCCCATTAACTGCTTTTACTCGGAAGTAATACGTCGTTCCGTT
>JAKQOF010000114.1 GCA_029565375.1 bacterium | reverse complement strand
TACGGAATACTGTCTACGAGATCGGCGGCACGACCGGAGGAAGTTATACCACGAACGATCTTATATTTTTACCGTCAATGACTGAGCTTGGATTTGGCAAAAATAACAACATCGATGAAGGCGCCCTGCTTAAGTATTACGATGGCGCTGTTAATGCCGACAGGATCAAATACGATATCACCGCTCAGACAACCGCTCGATTCTGGTGGTTGCGCGGACCTAGCCCTTCGAACGCGAACTTCGTGCACGTCGTGCATTCGGACGGCTCTTTGACCATCGGTAATGCGTACAACGGCGACGGAGCGGTGGCGGCTTGTGTAATCATGTAATCCCGACCCATCCGCGCCGCTAGGCGCGGAGAAGAGGTGACCAAGAGTGAGTGTTATCAAAGCAAATCGCCAAGAGGGCAAACTTGCAGTGCTTACAAAGGCCCGCGAGATGTGCATGTATACCGTGACGATATGTAAAAACGAAAAGAACTTCCCGAAGCGTAACCGGTGGATACTGACCCAGCCAATTGTGAACGAGGCTCTTGAGGTTATGTCATGCGTCCGACGTGCAAACGCAGTTCGGGTTGAAACTCAAATGGACTACGATTACAGACGTAGCCAGCAAGTGAAGGCCTTTGGCCACTCAGAGGCGCTGTTGACCCTAATTGAAGTTGCATACGAAGTGCTCGGTGTTGACTCCGGTCGCGTCGAGCACTGGACTGGACTAATCCTTGAAACTGAAACGCTTATTCAAAAATGGCAGCGCAGCGACAAGGAAAGGTATAAGAATTTTTTAAACCAAACTGTTGAATAACGCTTCGGCGTTTTTCATACGAGTGTGACACTGTTAGCTCGTTTCTGGTGGTTGCGCGGACCTAACCCTTCGAACGCGAACAACGTGCGCAACGTGAATTCGGACGGCTCTTTGAACAACAATAATGCGAACAACGGCAACGGAGCGGTGGCGGATTGTGAGGCGGTCAGTTGTAGTAGATGGCATTTGCGTCGCAGACGCTTGCAAATCGAATCCAGCACGCTCACACAAGGAGTGTCACACTCGCCCTAGCAAATATGTGAAAGGGGAACAAAAGCCGTTGATGCAATTGGTTTACGAGCCAGTATTGCTATTCACAGCGGTGTTTTTTTTAGATGTTTGACGAATACGACAAGACCATATCTTTCAGGGAACTTTATAAGGGATTGAAAAAGAGCAAGAGGAATGTAATGTGGAAAGACAGCGTTGCAGGATATTCTGCCAACGGCTTGAAAAATACATACAGGCTTCGTCAGTCCCTGCTAAGGGAAACATACAAGATTGACCCGTATCAAATATTCAGAATCTATGAGCCAAAGGAACGAGAGATCGTTGCTACCAGGATCAAGGACAGGCAATTTCAACGTAGTTTGTGTGACAATGTTTTATACCCACAAGTTACACGCCACTTTATCTATGATAACTGTGCGTGTTTACGCGGGAAAGGTGTTGACTTTGCGCTTAACCGGATGAAATGCCATCTTCAGCGCTACTACAGAAAGCACGGATCAAATGGATGGATTTTAAGATGTGACATACGTCATTATTTTGCAGAAACAAGTCACGAAGTGGCGAAAACAGCAATTGCAAAGCGCGTAACCTGCCCGGAAGCCGTGATGCGTGCCGGAGAAATTATCGACAGTTTCGGCGGAGAGTCGGGAATTGGACTGGGGAGCCAGGTTTCCCAGATTACGCAACTTGCGGTGCTGGACGACCTTGACCATTTCATCAAAGAGCGTCTGAGGGTCAAGCACTACATACGTTATATGGATGATTTCGTTTTGATCCACTGCGACCGGGAGTTTAAAAA
>JAKQOF010000113.1 GCA_029565375.1 bacterium | reverse complement strand
TTTTGCTAGCGATTACAGCTACGATTACATTTATCAACACCAGCGACACTGGATTCTTCACAGAACTATTCATTTCGGTTGGTATCATCCTGGGTTCAATCATCCTTGTACCACTATTTTCATACCTTGTTGGTTGGATTTACGGTGCGTTGATCGCTCTCGTACTTAACCTCGTGGTTGGTACTTCAGGTGGCCTAGAAATCGATATTGAAGACGTAAAAGTCAAAGCATAAAGATACACCTGAACGCTCAAACAGCCCGCTGCATACAGTGGGCTGTTTAATTCGTCAATGTATTGCGCACATGCTTGCAAAACGCTATAAAAAAGCTCACTATATGTCAATACAAGGAGTTTATTGATGGCTGAAAGAATAGTAATCGTCGAATCAGATGACAGAGCGTTCGAACGTTGGACACATCCAACAACTGGCGTAGCAGCGCAGGTAGAAAATATGGGTGGTGTAGGGTCTCAAGTAGAAGTTGAGCGTATCAGCACTGCTGCAGATTTGCTTGAACTTGCACACGAGATTAAGACAGCAGACCACCTGCCAGCGCGGGCACTGGTCTTAGGGCGAATTGCTTGGAATAGTGATCTCACTGAAAATCCCTATAATGGCTCTCAAAATCATATTGCTGACCCAGATGACTTTGATGAGGCGACAGATCCTACATTTGCGTGGCGAGGCGATGACGGTCGTCCGTTAGATCCATACGGTCGATTTATCGCAAATCGTCTTATACAAAAGGCTATCCCAGATGTATCATATCGCTTGGACATCCCTGCTTCATGGGAATGGCCAGAGGGCCGTGACTTAGAAGCAGAGGCTGTTCACGCAAATCCAGACTTATATACATGGGCAAGTGGTCCTATGGATTCATCACACGCAACGCCTAAGTATGGCGGCTTCCTTGCACGAGTTAACCAAACGTTGGCTTTGTCCCGCGAACCATTTATGTCCGTAGTTGACTTCACCGACACGCAAAGTAGAAGCCAGGGACACTATACCGGTAGTAGCCTGAGCGCGTCTGGCCGTACCATGAGTTATGATCACACTCCAGTCGAAGGCGCAGATATCGTTGATTCGATGTCACAAATGCGTCCTGAAACTTCAATCACACAAGTCGCACATCTCGCGCTTGGACATTACCCAGAAACGTCACCCCTATGGACCGAAAAGCCTGATATCCCACGCAAAACGTCATCTAACGTCTAGTTGAGAGACGCGCGTTGAAGATGTTTGTTCCTCACGCCTCAGTGCTATACGTGTTGAATGTGGCTTGTAAAAACAAACCATAATCGTCATAATAACCACTAGTAAACGTTCGAGGGAAGTAGGGGGCACTATTCAACCAGTTACGCTAACTCGTTTTTGGCATCGCCGTATCTGTGAGGCGACGCTCTTAGTTGCCGCCGGTATTATTCTTCTTTATTTTTTGCCATATTTTGGCAAACAAACCGTCGGTACGGCCTTTATTGTTAACACACCAGTCCTTGTAATCGCCAGCCTGACCGCCATCGTCAGCGTCGTCACATACTTATGGATTCCCAAAAATCTGCTTACGTATGCCGCCTTAACAGTGTATGTACTCCTGGGCACTACCGCTGCAGCACTTATTGTCACGACTGGCGGAGCAACGTCACCATTTATCGCACTCTGGATGTTGGTTGCTATTTTTGCAGGTATTTTTGGCATCTGGGGACTACTACCAATGTTGTCCGCAGCAGCAATTTTTGTTGCGGGCGAATACCTACGTGGTAATTTGACAGTTGAGCTCCTCGTCGTCGTGTCGTTTGCCGGTGTGTTACCACTAATTGCCAGCTTTATCATTTGGCATGCAAAAG
>JAKQOF010000105.1 GCA_029565375.1 bacterium | reverse complement strand
TTGGCTGAAATGTCGGCGATGGTGTCGGCAGCTTGAAAGGCTCAGGGTTAGCTGGCGGCATTGGTGGCGGAGGAGTTGGTGCAGCGACAGGTGCTATAGGCGCACTGACAACAGTTGGTGTTGGCAGCTTGAACGGTTGATCGAGCACAGGAGTGGCGGGCGGTAGTGTTGGGACGACAGGTGCCTGTGGCTGCAAGTTAACAGGTTGCACGGGTGTTGGCGTCTGAACAAACTCAATGCCCTTTACAGCTGGTTGTGGAATATCGTTGAGTGTTTTTACAGGTGCCTGTGCATACACAGGGGTCAGTTGAGAAAATTGCGGTTGTAATGAAGAAGCTTGAGAAGATGGCTGTGAAGCAGCGACACTGGCAACAGAACCGGTAGGATCCGGTGATGTTGGTCGTGGTGCTGGTCGCGCCAATTCGAGACGCCCGGCCGTTGTACCATCCATGATTTCCGCTTCTTTCTGTTTGTCTTGTACATGTTGCTCTTACCTATCGGTACGAACAAAAGGACTATTGTGGCCCTTGGCATGTATAGTTTTTATTATCAGAGACGGTGGTGGATGGAGGCAAACACACGAAAGTGCAAAGTGTTGATTGAACTTTTGTTTTTGAAGGTTGTGTGTATTTTTGCTTACGCTCTGACAATATCGTACCCCCAACAGGCATAAGCGTCAAGCACTTCATGATGTATTAAATACATACCTATCGTTTGATAACGTCAGACAGTCGTGCTTTCATGGCAAGATGTGCGTCCTCAAGGCCAAGAATCTTCAACGCTCCAATTAACACATACAACTCATCCAAGATATCCCCGCCTCGTGATGACTCGCTACCAAGGTTCTGTTGCTCTAACATGTCAAATCGTTCTGTGACCGCATTAATTAACCATTTTTCTTGCGTTGCACTGACAGCCTTACGGATAGGCGCATCATCTAAGTGCGTTGTAACAACTTCGAGCGACCTAGCAGAATTGTCGCGCTTTCGTACATATCCTTTATCGATCAGGCCGTTCAGATGGATTGCCACAGTCGAGACTGATTTGTAGCCTAGTGCACGCATAATCTCGCGGTAACTCGGACCATACCCATGCCCCTGAATAAACCCGTCAACAAAATTTAATAGCTCTCGCTGCCGTTTCGTGGATCGAAGTTCAGTCATGACGCCTCGTTCCTATGGCAACTGCAGCCAGTCCCCACCAGATAATCGCCACCGTATCATCAACCCACACTGGCAGCAGTAAACCAATGACAGCCAGTCCAACACCACTTGCAAACACGCCCAGCGCCAGCCAGTCACTCCGACGTTGCCACAACCGCGCCAGCACACCAACAAATATCATGACAAACAATATAAGCCCCAGCCATCCCACCTCGTGAGCAATCAATAAATACTGATTTTCGATCACCAGCGGCTCGTTACCATATAACGAGGCGGATCCAGTGCTACCAACACCCGCTCCAAATGGCTGGCTGATCATACGATTCAGCCCGTCCTGCAATGAACTAATGTGGCCGTCGTTGGAGTTCACATTATTATTGTCATCTGGATTCTCATGCAAAATAACATTTGATATAAAGCTATTGTCTCGACCGACAGTCAATCCGACGGTTCCGACGATAAGTGCAACGGCAGCAATCGCAAGAACAACATATTTATGACGCTTGAAGGTCAATACCAGCAGGACAATCCCTACCGCGACTGCCGTCGCCAGCAGTGCGCTCCTCGAATAACTTGCCCACAGCGCGACAATACTTCCCACGAAGACAACTGCAACAATGAGGAGTGGTTTTTTTCGAAGGTTAGGCTTGTTCGCTACAATCCACGCGGTCAAAATTGTTAGTGTCATCAACGCATATGCACCCAGCGGATTGGGACCACGCAGCGTACTATTAATACGAATAAAGTCGGTATTTTGGTCGACGGTCAGGTACGGCATGATCGTACTGCTGTTATAGCCGATGTACTTCAGAATATCGACCGGCAGAATAAAGACCTGCAACAGTGCAAAAACGACTACGACAAGCGCACCGGCAATGCCAACGCGAATAAAAACTTTTTGGTATCCCGGATACAGCCGCATGGCAATATACACCAATGCAAAAAACAATATATAGCGCAGATCAATCATCAGCCCTGCAACGAGTTGTTCGGGTGTTCCGCCAAAATACGCAACCGACACAATATGCAGCAACGCAAAAACCGCAATACCTATCATCAACGGCTCTTTCAGGATCGTCAGTTTTTTGTGCTGGGACAAAACAACAATTGCCAACACGCCGGCAAGCAACATCAGTATCTCTTTCCAGGACTTGATCAGCAGATCATACGCTGGAAAAAGTGTACCCAGACCAACGCTCAGTGGTGCATGCAGGACAATTCCACCGAAAATAACAAGCAAAATACCAATATATAGTTTTTCAACCCATCCCATAGGACGTATGTGTATTTTGCTACTCCCTACCATATACCCCCATTGTACCTCAGAAAATGCTATAATAACCTACGTTATGTCGACTCGAAATACCAAGTTCTATAGTCTCATCCTCATCATCATCGATACCTTTGTTCTTTTGGCCGCGTTTACGCTTGCCTACGTGCTGCGCGTGCAGTACGACCCTCGCCCGCTTGTTGCCAACGTTTATGCATATGATTACCTATACACGTTCCTCATCCTTGTGCCGTTTTGGATCCTCGTCTTTGCCTCACTGGGTCTATACAAGCCAAGTACCTACAACCGACGCCTGGTCGAATGGGCCAAGATCGCTATCGGATCTTTTATCGGCATTTTGATTGTCATAGGCTGGCAATACGCCAGTGGACAAGAGATCTTCCCTGCTCGTTTGGTTGCCGTCTATGCGCTCGTTGCTTCTTTCGTATTACTGCTGGTCGAGCGTGAGATCTTGCGATATATCCGCAGCTTGTTGTTTCGCTACGGCAAAGGAGTCAAACGCGTCCTTATCATCGGATCGTCCGACGCCACCAACGATATTGCCAAAAGCCTGGCAAACACTATTAAGAGTGGCTACGTCGTCGTCGCTATCGCCGGACCAAAAAAGCTCTTACCGAAAGACCTCGACGTTCACCATTATTCACTTGTCGAGTCTGCCCTTCGTGATATCAACATCAATGGCATTACTACTATTATTCAAACAGACCTGTACGAATCACCTGAACGTAACCAACGTATCTTGAACGCCGCTCAAACGCACCACATCGAATACAGCTTCATCCCAGGAGAGACCGAGTTTTATAGCGGTAAAAACACTGTCGACGTGTTCCTCGGCTACCCAATGATTACCGTCTATCAAACACCTCTTGTGGGGTGGGGTGCTATCATCAAACGTATCTTTGACCTTATCGTCAGTCTTGTCCTCATCATCATCCTGTCGCCATTATTCATTGTCGTCATTGTCCTGCAAAAGCTACTCAACCCAGGCACAATCTTTTATATTAACGAACGCCTGTCTCGTTTTTCTCAACGTGTTGGACTGTTAAAGTTTCGTTCTATGACTCACCTACCTGGATTTGATTCATGGAACGTTGATGATGCCGCCGAGTATCGTGCAATGGGCCGAGAAGACCTTGCTGCAGAATACGAGCGCACCAAAAAAGCACCGGCACACGACCCTCGCATTAATGGGTTCGGGCGGTTCCTGCGTGCGACATCTATCGATGAACTGCCGCAACTATTCAACGTCCTGCGCGGTGACTTAAGCCTGGTTGGACCGCGGCCCATCTTGCCACAAGAAGTCGGACTCGCTAAAGGCCGAACGGCACTCCTGCACAGCGTCAAATCTGGTGTAACAGGCCTATGGCAAGTATCAGGCCGGAGTGAGTTATCTTTTGAGGAACGTATCGAACTTGAATTATTCTATGCTCAAAACTGGACGTTCTGGCTGGATATCAAGATCTTATTTAAAACCGTCTTGGTCGTCTTTAAACGTCGCGGAGCAAAATAAATGCCCGCACCCAAAGTTGCCATCGTTGCCGACTGGCTGACCAATATGTCTGGTGCTGAGCGTGTTGTGCTGGCTATGCACGAAGCCTTTCCCGACGCACCTATTTACACCTCGGTTTTCACACCTGAGAACTTACCCGAGTTTAAAAAACTCGACGTTCGCACAACCTGGATTCAACGATTCCCCAAGGCTATTCGCCGACTTCACAAATGGTTTCCTGTTATCCGCGTGTGGGCCTTTCGTTCACTTGATCTGAGTGAGTACGATATTATTTTGGCCAGTACCATCGCCGAGTCAAAACATGTCCGCAAAACCCGCCCAGGTCAGGTACTCATATCCTACTGTCATACACCTGTTCGCTACTACTACAG
>JAKQOF010000101.1 GCA_029565375.1 bacterium | reverse complement strand
TCATCGTAAAGTTCTTCAAACGTGCCTCGTATTTTGTCGATTGCAGCACTTGCCGAGTCTTCCAGGTTATTCGCGTATTGTGGGTCGCCCTGTAGTGTATCAAGTGTCATGAATGCTTCCGCGAACGACTTCTCCATCGCGGCTTTGTCTGCAGGGCTATATCCCTCCGTAAAGCTGTCGATACCAGCCCGTATTTCTTCAGGCTTCATTTTGCTAAGTGTTTTTGCCATAGACTTAAAGTGGTCTTTGTCATATCTTGTTGCGTTGCCAGGAGTAAACTTACCTTTCAGGAAGACCGCTAGGGACAGGTTTTCCCTAGTTCCCGTTAGTTGTCCTCGGGCCATCGCGTCCCTGTCCTCTGAGCTGACAATCGGAGGCATAGCGCCAGGATTTTTGTTCCACTCAGCAATTGCAGCAGACTGAAACCTTTGTGCTTGCTTTTGAAGATCTTTTGCTTTTTTCAAGTTTTCAGGTGTTGGGTCTTCTGTTGCTACAGCACGAGCTTCCTCTGCCAGATTGCCTATCTCTAGGATTCGGTCAAGCAACAGGTCATTTGCGCCCTTGTCACCGCTTCGCGTGACTCGTCGTATTGCCGTTGTTACGTCGGTATCATCGGCCCGCGTACGAATAATTTTTTTGTTGCTGTCTCTCACGACGCCACCGGCTTTAAGGTCGGCTCTAAACTCAGCTTTCTCTGTATCATCCATTTCCGTAAATTGAGGGAACAGCTCAGCAATTTCCGCATCATCAGTAATATCTCTAAGGTACTTTCCGCTTTCTCTATCGATACCTGCAACGGCTAGAGCCTCTTTAACACCCATACCATTTTGTGTAAATTCTTCGTCGGTGACCCCCTCGTCACCCTGCTCGTCTTTCAATATTGCTTGGTTTGCTGCACCAACGACACGGTTTGTACTAGTTGATATGCCACCCACGACACCTTCAGGGCCGGAATTGACTACTGCTGCCATTGCTCTTGCAAGGTCGCCGTCGGGTTCTCGTTGAATCTCGGCTGCTCGATAGAGCTCTTCGTCGCCCTTTGCCTTGCTTGATGCTGAGCTTCCGATTGTTTCCTGTCTTGCGCCGCTTTGGGCTCGGCTTCGGTTAGCCGCAGAATACCCAGGAATGATTAAGTCCGGATTGCCTGACCTGGCTGCAGCTAGCCTGGCTGCAGTTAGACTCGCTGCACCAGAAGAAGCTACATCGTAAGAGCCTTTCGTATCTGCTGCTTGCTGCAACTTCGCGCGATTTTTCCCAAGGAAGTTAAGCTCCTTGTCCTTGGATTGTGTAGCACCGCGATCAATTATTGACCTCAAACCAGCAGCACGTGATTCCGCTACTTTTTTGTTTGTTTCAGCAGCAAATGCTTGATTTTGTAAATCTCCACCAAGGTTCTTGCGGCGATTCAACTCTGCTTGTTGTGCGGTTGTCGATACTTCTGTATCGGCTTTATAACCTTCTATCCTCCCCTGTACGTCCGCCAAGTCTCCACCTGGAACCAGTCGTGCTTCTTGTTCTGAACGTTGTTTTTCGGTGAATTCCTCGGATGTTTTCTCGGCTGCTTTTTGTGCATCACGGCTTGCCATTTGGCCTGCATCCACGTCGGCCGCTGCATCAACAAGTGCCTTTGACTCCGCGTTGGCACGTGCGCTCTCGTTGACGTTAAAGACCGTGCCTTGCTCGGCTATCTGCTCGTCTGTACCTAGGCGTGCTTTGTTATTGTCGTACGTTAACTGTTCGTCTGAATCTTTTTGTTTACCTTGTGCTTCCGATAGTTTAATACTTTGTATTGCAGCGTCGGCTGCAGCGTTATTTTGGCGATTACGAATGGTTAGTTCACCTTCTGCAGCATCGGCATGTTTTGCAGCTGTGAAACCAGCTTTTGATAGATCACCAAGGTTACCACCACCAAGAGTGCTGGCTTCGTTTCGCAGTACACGACGAGCCTGATCGCGCCTCTCCTCCTCCTGTAAAGGTTTCGTTTCAGTTTTTGCGTCGGCAATACGGTTTGAGTATAGCTTATCAAAAGAGGCAGGATCAGCAATACGATGTGCTTCATGCGCTTTAAGCTCTTCAGCTTGCGCATTACCACGAAGATGCAGCTGCTCTTTATCCGTAATAATATCGCCCGTTCGACCGTTTGGATTATCAATTGCACGTTGTTCCCAGTTTTTGCCTTTTCTGTCCTGATCGTTCTTGGCAGTTTGCTCTACATCTTGACGTTGGTTGACGATTCGTTGACGAAGGGTTTGTCGACGACGTGTGCCGTCACGGTTGAGAGCGTATCCATCTTCGTCTAATTGTCGGCGACGGCCGAAAAAGCCTGCTCGGCCAATGTCACGTGCTGCACGTTCCCTATCAACTGCTGGCTTCAACACGTCTTGCAGGGGCTTCTTGGCTAGCTTTGCAGCGCCTTGCAACCTGTCACCAACAGTTTTCAATATTCCACCACCCTGACGCGCGAGCCACGGCAGCATAAAGAGAGGTAGCATCATGACGACGTATCCAAAGAACGTCTCCATTGTCCCCTTGCCATCGCCAATAATGGTATATCCAGCTATTTTTGCACCGGCAAATAACAAGGCCGCAGTCGGAAACAGTAGCAACATGCTGGTAAGCAGCTTGCGCCATTTTGTAAACAAATCAGACGTATTCGGCAGTAAGTATGCAGCAAATGCAAGTGGCGATACGATGGCCAGCATAATTATCAGTACGTTACGAAGGAATAATGTAATGAACGCTGCCAAGACGGACAGTACGGCAACGGCCAAGAACGGCAGTGCAAGAAGCCCAAGCGCACTTGCAGTAAGTGACGTAAACGACAATATTGTTACGGTTGTCGCGGCAGCAGCGGTACCCGCCAGTATATCGCTAATGACAGTTTCCATGGACACCTGTGCAGCGTTGGACGCTTGTGTTGCAACCCCATCAAGGAAGTTGTGGAGACCAACACCAATCAGGTTGGCAGCATCCACGGCAAGTTGCATTGCAAAGTACGATATATTAATCGCAATCGCAGCAATGATGAGTCGCGGCAACATCTTTTTAATCCCATAACTACTAATACCAATGCTTGTCGCCTGCGAAAAAATAATAATTAAGAACACTATAACTAACGCGACGTTGGCGATGTTACGGATTACCTGCCACACAATATATTGTGGAGTTTGTTTGCCGTTTGACGATGTTTCAAGAGGTGCTGTCAACAAAATGCCTTCAACCGCTCCGTACATCGCATCGTTAAATGATGCCAATGCACGCATGATCCCACACACAATCCATCCAATGCCATCGATTGCACATGAGGTCGCGGATGAGGCAGGCGGACATAGGCCTGCTGCTTGTTGCTGGCTGTTACACGTAGGATCACCGGTATCAACCGTTGCGTCTTTGTGCGTAGCCAACCAACCAATGTAGTCATCTGCAAACGTACCTATATTGTTCGCAATTGTTGCACAACTGACGTACCTATCTTTAAAGTTGTAGTTAGTATGAAACAGGTTCGCCGTGTATTCATCAAGCTTTTGTGAGCTTGATCCGTAATAAAACACATAGCCATGTGTTTCTTTTTTTCGGTCTTGTCCGACAACGTCGATTTTTGTATAGCGAATCCAAGCAGGAATCGCAGCGTCGAGGATGGCCTGGTTTTTAGCGACACCATCATTATATATAGTGTAGTTTGAATCAACCCAAGGCTTGTATGTTGAAATCCCGTTTAGCGTTGGATAGACACCTAAATCCTGTGCCATACAGCCTTGAGCCGGAATTTGGTTTTCAAAAAAGAAGCGCTGTTCAATATATTGTGCTGCTTTTGAGAGAGGTGGGATATCCGTGAAGCTGTTATATACCTGGTCTTTGATGGCTGCGTTGAACCTTTCAATGCGCGTATCGCCATTGTCTGTCCCCGCCCCTGACCATAAGAGCGTTGTACTATTAAACGAGTAGCCAAGTTTTCTCAAAAATGATGAGTAATCCGTACCATAGCCCCAGAGCGCCAAGGCGGCCGTGACAGTTGTGTCACATGCCGTGTCGCCACCTGGATACGTTAATACAGTCGATGGATTAAGGCCTTGCCTAAACCACAAGGCAGGGCTGGCAACGCCATTGTCTGTTGCCTTTGTCTGGATGCCACCCTCCATCCTACCCTTGATACAATCGCTGAGGCCTGTGTAGTAACTCAGTGAAGCAACTTCTTCTGTAGGAGAATATTTAGTTGATACGCGGTCAGGCGCACCTTCGCATCCAGTTTGTACAACCGATGAGCCGCCGACATATGTCGTCTTCCAGACGCCTCCAAACCGTTCGCATATTTCTTTTGTGGCATACGACGCAGCGCTCGCACGAGTTGACGTTACCATCACAATCGCACCAATTAACAACACGCCTACCAGCGGAATCAGACTATATGATAGGATTTTGTTTATTTTGGATCGTACATGATACATACTGACATCATTATAACCATGAGCGTCACTAAAGTAAAAGCCTAGTTTGCACTAGGCTTTTACTATGAAGATATTTAAGTTATTTTAACGTAATACAGTCTTGATTGTATTAATGTATTCGGTTTGTCCGTCAACGCGTGTTGTAATGATGTTTGTTCCCTTGGCTCCGTCAGAGTCAACGATTCCTCTTTCTTCTAAGATAGCCTTGGACTGACT
>JAKQOF010000097.1 GCA_029565375.1 bacterium | reverse complement strand
TCCTATAAATAAGTCCATACGCGCAAGACTATCTAGGCCGACATGACCAATCTCACGCAACTCTTCGTGATTGAGTGGTTGGTGTAGAGCCTCCACGTCGTTTGTTGCACATTCTACGTGTTCAACTGCCATATGTACTAGCGTCCGCGTCGCGCATTGGGTGTCCGAGCTGTACTTGTACGACCGCGACCCTTACGGCCACCAACATTGCTACCATCATTAAGCCAGGTTGGCTGCTTGTTATGACGCGCTACCGTTGCGTAACCTTGGTTTGTTTTGCCCTTACTATGGTCGATGCTTGACCCTGTCAACGCTGCATAAGCAGGTTTCTCGACGGTCAAAGCCGATGGTAATACACCCGGAACAATCGGATGATCGATACCCGGCTCATTTACGAAGCTCGTCGGAGGCAAGAGAATTGGCGGGACAATCACAGGAAACCCATTTGGTTCACACTGATCAGTGTCTATGACTGGTAAATCGACCATTAGGTCTGGAACCCCACCGCTTGGAATTTCAAGTTCTGAACCGGTGCTCCAGGCAGGTTGCAGACATTCTTTAAAGGCAACGCTCTGCCCGTTAGGCAATTGGAGAATAAGAATATCAGTGCTAATACGACTTGGGCCAGCCATATAAATACGATAACGGCCATCCAGACTATCGGCGTTACTTGTGTATGTTGTCATATGTGTACCAGCCTCGGCACGTCCAACAGAACACGTGTTATCTGAAGATTCAAACAATCCCATATAGCTTTCAAAATCATCCTGCCAACGGACGGGATCAGCAGCGAGGGCGTCTCCATACGCATTAATCATGTCTTGGTTAATAGTAACGCCGTCCGTACTGTGGTCTAACATCAATTTATTTCCAGCAAAAATGTACGGGTCTTTCGTGTAACAATCCACCATCGCATCTTTAAAGGCATCAATCTTTTGTTCTAAGGTTGCGGTTTCAGGGTTCACGCCTGCTCGTTGATACACGAGTTTAATATATGCGGACGGTAGACCATATTCCTCAAGCCACTGACTATCACGAACATGACACGTTGCTTCGGGATTATATTGAAACGCCCCAGCTTCGTACTCGTACGCAGGCGTATGTAGCTCTGGTGTTGAGCCTGTTATATCAATCGCAATCGCTCCACGTTCAAGAGCTGCTTCTGTTGGGTTTACTGCCGCTACAGATACTTCGCCTGTGGTGCTCTCTGGTTGAAATAGGTCCTTATCACTTTGTTCAGCAAACGATGCTGCTTGCGGCCCTAATGCGAGCGCACCTGCCAAGACTAAGGCTGTTGTCTCGCCTAATGCACCGTTAATACGCGCACTGTGCGCATGCGTTTGAGATTCTACTGTCGCCTGACCTTCTGTACGGAATCGTTTTTCACTCATTTTTTGTGTTTTTGTTTTATATAACCTTTGTTTAAACCTTATCACGTTTATGCTTATTTGTCAATCTTTGGAAACATGGATACAATACCCTTTGACAAAACCTCTTAAAACAGATACAATACTTCAGATATGAAAACCAATTTACACCCAACCGATTATCGTCCCGTCGTATTTAGCGATGACGTGGCTGGGTTTGCGTTTTTGACACAGTCTACTGCGCAGACCAACGACACTATTACCTGGGAAGATGGACAAGAGTACCCACTTGTGAAAGTCCATATTTCTAGCGCTTCTCACCCGTTCTTTACTGGTGAAGAGAAAATCATCGACACTGAAGGCCGTGTTGATCGTTACAAAGCCAAGTTTGCTGCTGCTGAAGCACGCAAAGAACAGCTTGCCAGCAAAGCCAAGAAGGCCGCTGCTGTTAAAGCAAAAAAAGCCGAACAATAACGTTTGCACTCAAAGAGACTACCGAAGCGTAGTCTCTTTTTGTATGTCATAATAGGAAGTGAAATGCCAAAGATTAGCCTGAACATCGACGAACTCCAGACCGAGAAGAAAGAGCTTGGTGAGTTTTTGGCGCGTCCCGATGCGTATGCGGACGACGCATACACCACTAAAAACAAGCGCTTTACTGAGCTGGACGCTATCTTGGAAAAAGCCACTCTCCGCCACACTCTTGAGGCACAACTGGTTGAGGCAAAAGAACTGATTGGCGGTGGCGACGATTTGGCTGAGGTTGCCAAGCTGGAAGTAATTGATATTGAAGAGCGTCTTGAAAAGTTGGAAGCAGAACTGTTTATGATGCTTGCGCCAAAAGATCCGAATGACGAAAAAAACGTTATCATTGAGATTCGCGCAGGTGCTGGCGGTGACGAAGCGAGCCTGTTTGCGGCAGAACTATATCGAATGTATCTGCGCTACTGCGAGACGCATAACCTCCGCTCCGAGCTTATCAACGAAAGTGCCAACGATACTGGCGGATACAAAGAAGTTATTTTTAGCGTTAAAGGTGAATCACCATACGCACAGTTAAAGTTTGAGTCAGGCGTGCACCGTGTACAGCGCGTTCCAACCACAGAGTCACAAGGACGTATTCACACCAGTACAGTCACCGTCGCAGTGTTACCTGAAGCCGAAGAGACTGATCTTGAGATCAATCCAAACGACCTGCGCATCGACATCTACCGATCCGGTGGTCACGGTGGTCAGTCCGTTAACACAACAGACAGCGCCGTACGTATCACGCACGTTCCGAGTGGCTTGGTAGTCATTAACCAAGACGAGAAGTCACAGTTGAAAAATAAAGAGAAAGCCATGTCAGTTCTCCGCAGTCGCCTTCTCCAAATTAAAACAGATGCTGAAAATGCCAAACTTGATGCCGAGCGACGTGGCTTGATTGGGTCAGGTGACCGTAGCGAAAAAATTCGCACCTATAACTTCCCTCAGGATCGTATTACAGACCACCGCATTGGATACAGCCGTAGTAACATCCCTGCCGCTATGAACGGTGCAATTGAAGATATTATTGAACATTTGCAGGCTTATGAGCGCGAACTTGCAGCCGCAAACGCTTAATACCTGGCTACTGGACGCGTCTAGCGAGCTACACGCTGCTGGAATTAGCACTGCCCTCCTTGATGCCGAGATAATCATTGCGCACACTATCAAAAAGGGACGCACCTACCTCCATGCTCATCCTGACGAGTTGCTTGATCCGCGGACTGAAGAAATTGCCAATGCGCGTCTTGCACTGCGTCTTGAGCGCGTTCCGGTTGCTTATATCGTTGGACACAAGGAATTCTACGGTCGCAGATTTACCGTCACGACGGCAACGTTAATCCCCCGCCCTGAGTCTGAGGCAATGATTGACGCGTTAAAAGACGTGCTGCCACAGAATCAATCACTTTTTACAGAAAAAAAACGCCGCCTCATTGACGTTGGCACCGGCAGTGGTTGTATTGGTATCACGGCAAAACTCGAGATATCCGAGCTTGACGTCACGCTGGCAGACGTAAGTACGCAGGCGCTCACCATCGCATCAAAAAATGCCGACCAACTCCATGCAACCGTCCACGTCCTAAAAAGTGATCTACTGACAGACTATGCATTTAATCCAGATATTATTCTTGCAAACCTCCCGTATGTTGACGAGACTTGGGAACGCTCGCCCGAGACCAACCATGAGCCTCGCCTCGCACTATTTGCCCCGGACCACGGTAAAGCACTCATCTATAAGCTTATAACTCAGGCAGGCCATCGACTTGCCCCCAAAGGATTACTGCTTATTGAGGCTGATCCATCGCAACATGATGACATCATACGGTTTGCTGCAAAAAACGGCCTGCAGCTTGTGAAGCGGGTCGATTATATCCTAGCACTACAACGGGGATAAGCTTTAAATGCCAATCGTAACGCTGGCACCAAGCAGGTTCAATATAAGCGGCAACACAATAATAATGCTGGCCGTAAATAATATCGGTAACAAGATATCATTACCACGTACTTTTTGATGATGGTAAAACGAGTCATATGCACGGTGCAAAATAAACCCAATACAGAATACCGTCAAAGACACACGCGGGAATAAGACGTTCTCAAGTCCTAACGGTGCGTAGGCAACCGTCCAGTGATACGCCAACCAGCCAATTTCTGCGAGTACAACACCCCACAATAAACTCAAAAACAAAATGTGCGTCTCGTCATAACTTGAGAAGACATGTCGTGCTGTTGCATACCCAATAAGCCACATTGCAAGTACCACGAGAGAAGCCGGCCATGCGTACGAGATAATATAGAGGGCTGTGACCCCCGTAAACAAAGCGACACCGGCTTGTGCGACAACGTACGAACGCTTTGAACGCGGCTTCAAGAACAACAGCCATCCAATATACAGCGCTGTCAAAATACCCATAATAATAAGCTTTTGTGATGGATCAGTAGCACCAACATATGTCGTATAGAGGAAGATAACCGTACTAATGCTGACAATAAAATCGACTAAGTTAGACTGAATATTCACGAACCAATATCGTGGACGTACCGCCAACACACGCCATTTGCTGAGCAGCACCAACCCTACAGCAAGCCATGGTGATTCCGTTGCGCGAATGATCAAGACAATACCCACTGCGAGGGCGATGTTAAGAACCGTATAGACTACCTCACTCAAAAAAGAACGGCGTCGGACAATCTTCAAAAATTCCATTATATCTCTAGTATATCACGGGTTTTACGTAGCTGGCGTACCGATAATAAGGACAAATGCGGTTGTTCCTGTGACACTGACTGGTGGCTTCGTCGTCTTGATGACTGCAGTCGGATATTTCTCTTTTAGCGTTGCAAGAGTTCCCGTTTTTGTGTCGTCGACGACATATATTTCAACAGGACTGTATGTGCCGTCGGGCGCAGTATCAACAGATTGAATCGTAAATTTGTCGTTCTTGAGTTTATCTGCTTCAACCTGTGCTGCACCGACAATGCCTGAACCGTTCAAGATGATGATGTCTGCCTTCTCGCGAACGACTGGGTCACTAGAGATACTTTGCGCAATATACTCACGAATGTCATCGTATACGAAGATACCTGCCGACGGCATCACGACGCTCGCACCATTGTATGGACCAGACGTCACAACACGATTATCGCTGTCGTATAAACTGATTGTGTTGATGTCGGTTGTCTTGATGTCCGCACCAAGCTTCATAAGCGTCTGAATCTCTTTTGTCTGAATATTGGTACGGAGGTTTTTGCCAAGTGCGTCGATAAGACCTGTCACCTTGCCTAGGTTTGTCAACGTTCCTGTTGTCGTCGCTTTCTCTTTCAATGCAACAATAATTTTTTGTTGATTCTTCTCGCGGTCAAAGTTGGAGTTACCAAGTCCATAGGTAGGTGCAATATCACCACGCGCCATTGCAAGGAAGAGAGCATGCTTGCCGTCAAGGTGATGAACGCCGTTGTCGTATTTCACTAAATAACACGTGTAGTTACAGCGCCAGTCAAAGTTGCGGTCGTACACGCCTGGATCACCGTTACTTCCTTGAATATCGACGTCTACACCATCAACTGCATCAACTGCATCGCGAATAACTGTATTGTTCACATGGACTCCGTACTGAATATCCATGCCGAAGATTGAGCCAACAAAACTCTGGGTTTCCTTGAGGCGTTGCTGCTCGGCATCATCACTCTTGTAGTCATCGTTCACACAATTAAAGTATTCGTTAATCTTGCCTGCATAACCACTGTTACACGCCATACCGTATTGAACATATAGGTCGCGTGGGATACTGAACATAAAGACGTTCTTCTTCGTTTGATCAATGCTGACTACCATCATTGAGTCAGTCAAGTATGCACCGCCGTGACCTGGGTCGTCCTCAGATGTACCAAGTAGCAAAATATTACTGCGGCCGTTACCATCTTGCTTTAATGGTTCACTTTGAACGATATCAAAAATGCTTCCCTTAAAGACGGTTTGGCCCGCAAATAGTATCTTTGATCCAAGATACGCACCAACTCCCAGTACCGCAATCAAGAGAAGAATAAAGAACCACTTAATAATCCGCTTCTTTTTACTGCGAGGACGCAGTTGCTTATCAATCCTACCTTTTTGGCGTTTGTGTGGCTTTTTGACTGGCTGGTTATCATCAATTTCACGAAGAGACTCGTCAATATCTGTACGGCCAATCGCCTGCTGGGGACGAACATTACCAACTATCTCTTGGACATTGTCGCCACTATGCAACGTCCGGTCAACAGGTGTCGATTCGATACCTACACGCTGAAGCGCATGTGTGTCATGAAGCTCACCTAGTTGGCTCCCTGTTCGTCTGGGCACAAAGCCATCAATGGAGGGTCGATTATTTTTCATAAATACTCATACCATTATAGCGAAAATTGACGCTTTTTTAAACTCTAAAAATCATAAGCTTTACTATCACTGACGGTCCGATACGTGTATAGTAAGAGTACATGGAAGCAAGCTTTCTTCAGCGCCATCCCTTTCTTAAAGATGTTTTTAGTATCAGTATCTTTATTGCATGTGTCGTTATTGGCACCCTACTGATCAATAGCTTTGTTTTTCGTAGTTTTAGCGTTATTGGACCGAGTATGGAAAAGACGATGTATACAAATGATCGTTTGATCGTTAACCGCCTGCCTGTCACACTCGCTCAACTTCAAAATAAGTCCTACGTGCCAGAGCGTGGACAAGTCATTGTATTCAAAAACCCCCGCTTTACTGAAGGTATGGGTGACGAATACATCGTCAAACGTGTTATTGCCTTCCCAGGTGAACGCGTTGTCATCACAGACGGACACTACATTGTCTATAACAATGAACACCCCGAAGGCTTTAATCCTGATGACGCTAACCACGGCGAGCCAGGCAGTCCAACAAGTGGCGCAGTTGATACGATTGTTCCTGAGGGTGAGTTATTCGTCTCCGGTGATCACCGCGAGGGTAACTTCTCACTTGACTCACGTAATGGCCTTGGGACGATCCCCTTTTATGACGTTGTTGGCCCAGTCAGCTTACGAATCTTTCCCTTTGATAAAATTCGCGGATTCTAAAAAATAAACAGTGCGAGAATGCGAACGTGAGAACTATTCTTTTTCAAGCAGCTTTTGGATACGACGAAAATCTCTGTCGCTTTTAAACTTAATAACAATTTGACCAGCACCTTTAGTGTTGGTGCGGACTGTGACCGGCGTTTTGAAAGTCTTTGCAATTCGCTGAATATCATCCTTGTATGGCGACTCAACTTCGGCTTTTTTTGTGCGAGCTATCACGATTGGATTCTTTTTCAACTGAACAATATATTGTTCAGTGCGACGAGCTGACCACTCTTGTTCAATAATCTGCGGGATCAATTTTTCAATAAGATCTTCTTCTTGGCCGATCAAAGGACGAGCCTGACCCTCACTAATGGTGCCCTCAGCAAGCAAAATGCGCACAAATGACGGCAACTTTAAGAGTCGTAGCGTGTTGCTGACAGCACTGACTGATTTTTTACCAACTCGCGTACCAATCTGCTCAAGGGTCAGGTTAAACTGATCGCGTAACTTCAGGTACGCCATTGCCGTCTCCATGACATTCAAATCACGTCGCTGCAAGTTTTCAATAAGTGACAGCTCTAACTTGTGCTGGTCGCTGAGCGTTCGTACAAGTGCCGGAATCTTCTCTAAGTTGATAAGTGTTGCCGCACGAAAACGACGCTCGCCCGCAACGATTTGATACCCATTGCCATGTGGTACGACAATAATTGGCTGAATAACACCGTGTTCAGCAATCGATGCAGCCAAATCCTCGAGGGATGCCTCGTCAAATTGACGACGAGGTTGGTTGGGGTCTGCAACAATTTCAGACAGCTTTATCTGGCGCAGTTGGCTTACTTGTTCATCTTGGCTTGCAGTTGGGTCAAATGACTCATCCAGTAAATCGGTCGGGATTAACGACTCGAAGCCTCTTCCTAGTCCCTTTTTAGACACGGTCTAGTACCTCCTTAGCAAGTGCTTTATAGGCACGCGCACCCTTTGAAAACTTGTCATACGCACCAACTGGCAACCCGTGACTTGGTGCTTCCGCCAAGCGAATATTACGAGGAATCACTGCGTTAAAAACTTTACCCGGGAAGTGCTTTTTTATTTCGTCGTGCACCTGGCCACTGAGCGTTGTACGACCATCAATCATTGTTGGCAAGACACCAAGTAGTTCAAGCGTTGGGTTCATCCCTTTACGCACCAGCTTCATTGTCTCGAGTAGTTGCCCAAGGCCTTCTAGCGCATAAAACTCGGCCTGTACTGGCAGCAATACGTATTTTGCTGCAATCAATCCGTTAACAGTCAATAGGCTGAGACTAGGCGGGCTATCAATAATAACGACATCATATGCGCCCTTACTTGCTTCGATCGCGCTCTTTAAGCGAGTAAACCGCTTGTCCGCTTGTGCGAGTTCTACTTCGGTGTTCGCAAGCGACGGCGTAGTAGGCGCTAAGTATAGATTCTTAAAGTCGGTCGGAATAATGATTTTATCCAGTGTCTTCGTCTCCATCACCACGTCTGCCATCGTTGCCTTGAGAGCTTGTTTGTCTACACCAAGTCCACTAGTGGCGTTTCCCTGCGGATCAAAGTCAATCAGGAGTGTCTTTTTACCCAATTTAGCCAAATAATACGCTAAATTAACAGAGGTTGTTGTCTTACCTACTCCACCTTTTTGGTTCGTCACAGAAATCACTGTCGCCACGTACTACTACCCTCTTATCTTTCGTATATTATAGCACGAAGACTTGTTGCCTAAATGCAGAAATGCTTCTGTTATTGACGTTGTGAATATATAGTGTTATAAATACATTAGCTGTCGCATTCCCTGGGCCCATCAGCCCTATGCGATAGATTCCGGAGGAGATATGTTTCAGAGCTTCAGCGTCAAGCGGAAGGGTGTCGTGCAGATCACGGCAACCGTCCATGGCAACACGCTAATCGTCTTCGAGCGCACGCCCGAAGCGGCGATGCTCGCACCGAACTGGCGCGTACGCCTGCGCGAG
>JAKQOF010000089.1 GCA_029565375.1 bacterium | reverse complement strand
GATTGTGATTGCGACGACACGTCCTGAAACGTTGTTTGGTGACGTGGCTGTTGCCGTGCATCCTGACGACGAACGGTACAAGCATTTGGTTGGTACAACGGTCATACTGCCGCTGACTGACCGTGAGATCCCGATTATTGCTGATGAGTACGTTGATCCAAAGTTTGGTACCGGAGCGGTCAAGATTACGCCAGCACATGACCCGAACGACTTTGAAGTAGGGGAGCGACACAAATTGGATCGCATCCAAGTGATCGACTTTAACGGCACGATGATCAATACACCGACGCAGTTCTTGGGGCTGGAGCCAGAAGTCGCTCGAAAACGTGTTGTGGCCGCACTGCAGGCTGAAGAATTGATCCGTGGTAAAACGACCATTGAACATACCGTTGGCTATGACTACAAGAGTGGGCTACCTATCCAACCACTGATCAAAGAGCAATGGTTCTTAAAGATTCAACCGCTGGCACAGCGTGCTAAGAAGGCGATTGTTGAAGGCAGTATTAACTTCACCCCCGCCAGCCGTAAGAACTTCCTGGTTAGTTACCTGGATAACCTGCATGATTGGAACTTGTCTCGCCAGATCCCTTGGGGGATCCCTATTCCAGCGTTTCAGAACGTAAATAACCCTGATGACTGGATATTTGATGATCGTGTCGACGAGAAAACAATCGTTGTCGATGGTACAACATATCGACGCGAAGAAGATACCTTTGACACCTGGTTTAGTAGTGGTCAGTGGCCATACGTCACAACCGACTTCCTGGATAATGGTGATTTGAAACGATTTTATCCGATAAATGTCATGGAAACAGGGGCAGATATCCTGACAGCGTGGGTTGCACGTATGGTGATGTTCGGTCTGTATGCAACTGACCAAGTACCGTTCAAGGATGTATATCTGCACGGGCTGGTTCTCGACGAAAAGGGTCAAAAGATGAGCAAGTCAAAGGGCAATGTCATCAACCCAATGGAAGTGATTTCTGAATATGGATCAGACGCACTGCGTTTGGGATTGGTTGCCAGTCGAAGTGCCGGTCAAAACCAAGCGTTTAGTACCAGCAAAGTTGTCGCCGGGCGAAACTTTGCGAACAAATTGTGGAACGTCGCTCGATTTATCGAAGACAAACTGGGCGAACACTACACGCCGAGTATTCCTGAGCCAAAAACACTTGCTGATCACTGGATCGTCAGTGAGTTGAACAAAGCGAGTAGCGATATTCAGCAGCAACTGGAAGGCTATCGTTTCGCTGAAGCAGGTGAGACCGTGTACCACGCTATCTGGGACAACGTTGCCGATTGGTATATCGAAGCCAGCAAACAGGACGAAAACAAAGATCTGTTGGCATGGGTTCTGGATACGTGCCTGAAGATCGCACATCCATTCGCACCGTTCGTAACCGAGACAATCTGGCAGACGCTATCATGGCACGATGATCTGTTAATCACGACGGCGTGGCCAGAAGAGCTTGCGTGTAATGACATTGCGGCAGCCGAGTTCGCTCAGTTGAAGGCACTGGTGAGTGAGATTCGATTTGTCACCAGCGAGCTGCCCGGCAACGACCGCTATGGTCTGGTATACCAGGACGATTCGTTAATCGCCGATAATAGCGCGCTAATTGCACGCTTGGCCAAGCTGAGTGCAATTACTCGTGTTGATCAGCCAAAGGGCCTTAGACTGCCTGAGAGCGGCCGAGAAGCATGGTTAGACGTGTCTGCCGATACGTTGTACGAGCATCAAACCAATTTGGAGACACGACTGGCCGAGGCACACGGTGCGATCGCCAACTTTGAAGCGCGTTTGGCGAGCAAGAGTTATGTTGAAAAAGCCCCAGCGAAACTCGTCGAAGAGACCAAAGAACAGCTAGAGGCAAAGAAGACGCTGGTTATTGCACTGCAGCGTGAACTCGATGTGCTTGGTTAGATAAAATCGCTTGATCTATCAATGTTTTCCTCTAGATACGAAATCATTATTTTGATTTGCCTGAGGCTTTCACTCAATGAAGGACCTTTTTTTGACTCTTCAATGAGGATGTCAGAGTAACGTTCGAGTAGTATGATGGCTGTCTGTTCGTAGTGAGTATCAGTAGTCTCGTGCGAAGCAGTGTATACGTGGTACGCAAATTGTTCAGGTTCGTTGATCATATATTCTTTTATTTCATGAAAAATAGTTGTGCCGGCACTGTCGGCTGCTACTATATCAACAAAGCCAAATCCGTCCTCAGGGTCATATAATATATTTCCTTGACCTTGAAAATCAGCCATGAGACCGATCTGATTCATCCGTTGAATTGTTCGAACCATCTCTCTCAGCTGAGTATCGTTAATTGCGGCAAATACTTTGGGTTCTAAGTTGCTCAAAGACGTACCCGGCATTAATTCAGCGACAGTAACTCCTTCCTCGTATGATGCTGCAACTATGTTCTCAACATGGGGCGTTCCATTAGCAATCGCTGCTGCAGCGACGTGCAAATCAACGTGGTCGACACTGTTACTTTCATAGGGAATTCGTACAGCGTAAGGTGTACCTTCGTGATGTATTAGAAAAACACGCGAATATCCACCAGCTGCCAAGAAGTCTGTGTCTGATACGTCATTTTGCGTTTGTGACAGGCGCGCTTTTAGTGCTGCAATTTCGGGAGCAAACTTGCCATAGTTTTTTATAATCTCGGCACGACGTTCAAGTTCTACTTTTTTATCGGGAAGATTATGGGATAAGTAGTTTTTATAATTATTATTATCAGCTGCCAAGATCGCCGGTAAAACGACACCGTCTACGTAATGGCGGGGTACGCCTTTTAGTCCCTCTTCAACACTAGGTGGACGCATGACTACCGTTGGGTTATCGTCTGCGATGTGAGCAAGGTGTTTCAGTATATGCACACGACTCAATACGTCATCGACAGTTTCATTCGTGAATGCTGCCACCTGAGCTTGAACTAGTTCAGGGGACTTCGGCTTAATTGATACCACAATATACCTTAGACCGATGGCCAGTGGTATTCGCTACCCATACCACCTGACACATACTTTTTAACAGATACATACTGGCGATCTTTGTCGTCACGAGTCTGTAATTTTGGTTGACCTGAACGCAGTTGTTTGATCGTATTCGCAACATTCACGCGCTCAGTGTGAACGTGAGGGTCGTTCATTTTGATCGCTTCGGACGCACCATATGCAGCAAATGCAATGGGAAGCGCAAGTGCAGTCGATGTTGCACGGTCCATATGCGTGTCATGAATTAACACCCCGAAAGAGGTCGTCAGTGTTAAAAGGATTGATAGTGGGTTTATAAGTGATGGAAACATGTTTATTTTTTAGGTTTACATACATAACTGTAGCATAAGCTGTATAAAATGTCAATTGTGTGTCACAAACACATGTAGAAGAATACGGTTATGCTATGCTGAAAATAAGTATGGTGAGTGACCGTTATTACGAACAATCGTTTCGTACGCTGGGCGCTCCAGCAGAGACGCATGACTTAGTAGAGACTGCCAAGTTTTTATTCGATGGGGCGAGCGTGGGGTATAAAGCAGACCATTCGTTCCCTATACCCGAATCGTTTCAGGATACCCCCAGCGGGTCACATGCACACTGGGAGTCATTAGATCAAACACCAGATAACTTTGAACGATTAGGTCTAACGCTCGTCAGCAATGCACTGATTATTGCATTGGAACACCGTCATCCGGATGCTGTATCTCCGCACATACTCCGGCGATTGTCTATCGTTATACGTGCGCAGGACGTTACGTTGTTTTCGGCCATAGGTGGTCGACCTGAGCGCCAAGAAGGCTCGCATAGCCACGATATCCTGGGCGAGTTCGTCCCGCGATTGGACCATGCAATGGGACGCATAGGGTTAATCGACCCTGTAGATAGGTTAGTGGACGTACACTAGAT
>JAKQOF010000087.1 GCA_029565375.1 bacterium | reverse complement strand
CAAGATCGAAAAGCCAAAGGGCGAGAGCCAATCTCGGCAGCGACAGTGATTAGGGGACTACAAAGTGCTGGCGCAGATCGTATTGTGAGTATTGATATGCATTCAGCCCAGACCCAAGCAACGTTTAACGGTCCGTTTGATCATTTGACTGCTGAGCCTCTTTTGCAAGCTGCGCTGAAAAAGCGAGTCAAAGCTGATCCAAGCCAGTATGTCGTTGTATCGCCAGATGGTGGGCGAGCCAAGGTTGCCGAAGAATATGCGAACGAACTTGGCGTTCCTGTTGTTCACATGACCAAATCTCGCGACAAGACAGACTCAAGCAAGATCAAACGTCCAGAATCCCTCGATGGTGTTAGTGGACTGATTTGTTTGATGATCGACGACATGATTGATACTGCAGGGACACTCGTGTCCGCTGCCGAGACGCTCAAACGATCTGGCGCAGCTAGTATTATTGCGTGTGCAACGCATGGTTTATTCTCAAACCCAGCTTTAGAGCGTTTAAAAAATTCTCCGATCGACTCGCTCATTGTGACCAACTCAGTGCCGCAAGGTCACGCTAAAAAAGCACTCGGCAAGCGCCTTGAGGTACTTTCTATTGCGCCACTTCTTGGTATGACACTTCTTGAGGTTGCGACTCGTGGGTCAGTCTCAAAAATCTTCAACGATCGTAATTATCAATAACTAAATCAGTTTTGACGCAGCAACTCGAATCGCTTCAGACCAACTGAGGAAGGCATGTGGTGTCTGCGCAACATCATCCGCGGTCAGGCCATGTTTGATCGCAAGCGCTAGTTCGTGAATCATCTCGGCTGCGTGCGGAGATACAATGGTTGCACCCAGCAGGACGCCCTTTTTGTCTGTGATGAGTTTTACAAAGCCATCACGAAAATCAGATGTGTTGCTACGTGCAATAAGGTTGAGCGGTGCAATTGCTTTATTGATCGCTAAGTCGCGTTTAGTGCAGTCGTCCTCGGACAAGCCGACACGTGCAATTTCAGGATAGCTGTAGATAACTTCAGGCGTGGCAGTATAATCTGGTGCAGCTTTGGCATTATGTAAAATATTGTGCGCGACCACGCGGCTTTCTAGCAGTGCCGTATGGGTATGACTATTGCGTCCCAATACGTCACCCGCAGCAAATATATGTTTGACGCTTGTTTGCAAAAATTCATTTACTTCAATGCCTTTTGGTGTGTAGATAACGCCAGCGTTTTCAAGTCCCAAGTCAACACGCGGCACACGCCCAGTAGCAACCATAATCTCATCAACGCGCACAGATTTTTCAACGCCACCACGTGATATCACGACACGTTTGCCAAGGCCGTCCTTAACAGCAGACAGCACGCGAGTTTCAGTGAGAGCTGTGACGCCCTTTGTCTCGCGCAGTACTCGTTCCATCAATGTACCTACTTCTTGGTCGTGGTGGGGCAAGATGCGACTCGCCTTTTCTGCCAAGTACACTTTTGTGCCAAATATTGCCAGCAGTTGAGCTATCTCGACACCCACTTGACCAGCCCCAATAATAAACAAACTTTTTGGTGGACGGACAGATGACAGTACAGCACGTGCTGTCACAAAGCCTGCGTCTTCCAGCCCAGGAATCTCGGGTACTGCCCATTCAGATCCAGACGCGATAACAAACTTTGCAGCAGATAGGTGACGACGATTAACACTAATCTCGTTTGGTGATAAAAATCGTGCGATGCCATTAAAGGCGCTAATCCCCTGATTCTCGTAATATCGGCGATTGCCTCCAGCACCAGTCCGCTGGACGGCCAAGTCTTTCCAAGCGCGCAGTGAAGGGTAGTTGTATCCCAGCGTTGCCGAACGGAGTCCAAAGCGTGCGCCGTGACGAGCTTCGTCATACAAGTGAGCAGCATGTAACAGGGCATTCGTTGGAACGTCACTCCAGTTGGGTGAGTCACCACCAAATTCCTCGGCTTCGACAATGGCAACTCGCTTTCCGGCACGTGCCGCAATGGTTGCGGCTGCACTACCGCCAGCGCCGCTGCCGATAACAATCAGGTCATAGTCGAATGTGTGTTTTTGTGCCATATCAAATTTCCTATTACATCGTTACTTGGTATTGTTCGTACATATATGCTGCGTCGGGATGATGGGTATGCAGATGTTTTGCGGCCACCAAACGCAGGTCGTGGCTGGTTACCTCTGGCTTGCCTTCCAGCCATCCAATGACACTATCACATACGGCGTGCGCAATTGCTTCAGCTTGCCCTGCTGGCGTGCGCACACTCAGGCAGGCAGATACAACACTGGCGTGAAGTTTATCGCGCAAAAACCGTTCGCTTTCTCGCTGTCCGCCACGTTTTACAATGTCGACGCTGTGACCCATCTATAGGCTCCCGCTGGCAACACTAACGATTTGGTTGACATAGACATATAGACCAAGAATAATCAGTCCGCTACCGGCAGCAAATTGCAAAAAGTGCTTGTTTGTCTCGCGCCACTTTTGAATACGACTAAGGCTGTGACCGCTGCCAACTAGCCCCCAGACAATCAGCGATGAGAAGGTCGACACGACGGTATATATCGCCAGGCCAATTAATTGCCACATACTTGGCAAACTAATTAGCACCAATGCACTGACTAGTAACGGTCCAACGATAAACAACAGTTCGCTCAGCACGCTGGTAAGTCCCAGACTAAAGGCCTCGGCTCCACTTTTTGTTGCCTTGCTGCGCTCGGTCAAATGAGCGGCAAATGAGCGGGGGATCCATAATGTCGTTCCTTTTTCGCGGCGGTAATAAAACAACCAGACCGCAACACCAAGTCCTACCAATATACCGCACACAGTCGCCCATACGATTTGCGGCGGTTGTTCGCCAAAGACGTCAAACAGCACAATCGCAAAAAACGACACAAGCAGCAGTGTCATTACTTTTGTCCCAGCAATAAAACTACTGGTCAGGCGGAGCAGAGTGGCATGTGAACGTTTAGCGCTAATGGCGTGACCGCTCAACATCGTCAACACACTGACGCTCAACTGAAAGCTGGCGTGAATCAATGCAGCGAAGGCGACTACAAGGAGTGAAGTAAGAATATCCATAGTGTTTATTTTGAGTTTCCTCTCCCTTATTTATAGCATAAACGGGACGAAATCGTAAGAATATAGGCCAATCGTGCATATTGGTATTGCTTTTTTATACCTTTTATGCTTAAATAGTATCACTAAGCAACAAAAACAAAAGAAAGTAAAACAAACGTCATGGACAACTCCACCACACAGGACCAAGGCATCATCGAATCGGTGACAATGAGTGACATTTTGCAGCTATCCAGCTGGGATCGTCCTCGTAGTAGCGATGAACTACTAAGCTTCATTTCGCGTCGCGAAACAGCGCTTGCAGAAGTATCAGACCAAAATGAGTAAAAAAATTCTTATTGTCGGCGCAGGCATTACGGGTCTCGCACTTGCCTCTTTGTTAAAAGACAAAGATGTTAATGTGACGATTATCGATAAGGCTACGTCCATCAACCAACCAGGGTACGGGCTGACTGTTATGCCGTCAGGTTTGGATGTGTTGTCCAAGCTTGGTCTTGTACCAGCAGTGCGTAAACTTGGTACATCTGCACGAAACATTCAAGTCATTACTCCTCAAAAAGGTATTTTGAAGACTTTTGACTTGGCTGATTCTGGTGTTGACTCTGTCACAGTGAACCGGGCTGACTTACACAAACTCCTCGGTCGTCATTTTGGTGTGAAGAACATTCAATTCAGTACAACAATTACTAGTCTAGATGAACTAGGACAGGGAGTCGACGTAACATTTAGTGATGGCACAACCAAGAATTTTGATATGGTCGTTGGTGCCGATGGTATTAATTCGATTGTTCGATCGCTTATCTTTCCTGACAACAAGGCGAAGTACACTGGCGCTGCTATTTGGTCATTGACGTTACCAAAGCGTTACTGGAAAGACGGTCCACAAACAGTGAAAACAGTGTGGGGTGACGAGCGCTTTATGGGAATTTTCCCGATTAAGGCCGGTGCGGCGGTTGCATTTAGTATGCCGCTTGATCCATCAATTCGTCCGTCAACCGTCGATCTTGCAGCTGCTTTCAAAGACCTCTCGCCTAATGTTGCACGTCTTATTCGCGAAGCCAAAGACGGGGATATCTACTCAAGTCACTTGCGTAACATCACGCTTGACCATTGGTATAAGGGCAACGTTGTACTAGCTGGTGATGCGGCACACGCCATGATGCCGTCAACCGGTATGGGTGGCTCGATTGGTTTGCAAGATGCAGACGTGCTTGCAGATTTGATTCTTGCGACACCACAACACTTGCTTCATACAGTCGCG
>JAKQOF010000081.1 GCA_029565375.1 bacterium | reverse complement strand
CCGATTGTTTTGTTGTCGTTTGCGGCGACGGTTACATTGTTGATTAACCCCAGCTATGCGTGGGGAGATTTGGGTTGGCAGCTGTCATTTGCAGCGTTTGGTGGGGTGATGATCCTTGCACCACTTTTGCAACGATTTTTCTTTGGAGAGAAAAAACCGGGCTTTATTCGACAGGTTCTGGGCGAGACAATCGCTGCAATTATCGCGACAGCACCAATTCTTATTGGCGCGTTTGGACAGTTCTCAAACGTTGCTATTATTGCCAACTTGCTTGTCTTGCCGCTCGTGCCGTATGCCATGTTGCTGACGTTTATTGCAGGCATCGGTGCGCTTGTTGTGCCTGGTCTTGCAACCGTGATTGGGTTACCGGCGACGTGGCTACTCGGCTATATGACAAACGTTGCCAACTATCTTTCGACTGTACCATGGGCAGTGACAAACCTTGAACTATCTCCGCTTGGTGTCGGTTTATGTTATGTGATGTTGACTGTTATATGTTGCGTGCTGTGGCGCGTCACCAAGTACAATTTGCGTGATACAAATATTGTCGAATAACGGTTACCAGCTACCGCCGCCACCGCCACCAAAGCCTCCACCAGACGACCCACCGCTTGAACTAACTGTGCTATTACTACTAACAGTGTTTGCAAAACTTGTTCCTAAGTCGGATGCGAGTGCAACTGCCGAAAAGGTTGCAAGATTGCCGTTGTACCAGTTGGTAGCAGGTGTGATGTCAATGCCCTCAAATTGTTTGGCCCACTGTTTTTCGACGCCAAGGGCGATAGCGTAGGGAAGGAGTGCGTTAAATCGTTCTGGTGTTTTGGCGGGGGCGTCGCTGAATGCGAGCCTGTCTTTTTCGACGACTGATAAATACAAACGGAAGCCATCAATGAGCGCCCATTGTTTAGCACCTACGTCTGTGAGCTCTCCAATATTGAGGATGTTACCGTCCTTGTCGTAGTACCCTTTGGACGATAGATCTGCCTTGAGTGATGATTTAAATGAAGTTGCGGCACTCGCAACACTCGCTTTGGGGAGTTGTGATAACAGCGCGCTTGACTGTTCATCGGCTTCGCTAAATATCGCGGTGTAGAGCGCTGACTCCGCTGGGTTCATACGCGTAGGGCTGTCGGTCTGGACGAGTCGATAATCGTTCGATCCGAAGAGCCCTTTCTTGGGAACGTATTCGATTTTTATATAGCCAGCTATTGCCCAGTCAATAATTGTTGCAGTGATTTCTCGGTTGGTTGCCGCGTCATCTTGCAGGAAGCCAATGTGTGCGGGTGTCATACCTGCCGGCGGTTCGTATTGGGCGACAACAATTTGTGCCTTGCGACGAGCACGTGTTCGGGCGGCGCGGATGATGAATATAACAATCACGGCAAGAGTGAGCATACCGACGATAGCGCCAACGACGATGGCGATAATCATCGAGATGACGTCTTCTGTTCTGGGGGTGTTGGGCTTGAGGTACGGCGCGTTCAGGTAGTCTACTGGAAGTGTTGCGTTGATAGTGATGCCAGTGTAGGCGGGGATACTACTCGTCATGAAAGTGTCTGGCGACGCTGATTGATTGACACCTCCGTACCAGCTGATATCTTGAAGCGAGTTGCCGTTCTCTAGGACAACTCGTGCTGAGACGTTATATATGGGTACTTGCCATCCTTCGCCGACCACGTCAAGATTTAAAAACCCACTACCTGATTTGTCGATGACGATTGGCGACAGTGAGTAAGTAATGACGTAGGTATGAATACCGGTGATCGTTCGGTCAGGATCGCCTATGCGAATTCGCTTGTTGCCATCTACCGTTGTCGTCTCTGTTTGTTGATCAGTGCCGTTTTCGTCACGAACGCTCTGGAGCGAAAAGTTTATGTAATAGGTGAGCGCACCATCGGTATAGTCGATCGGGATATCACGATAGATGCCATGGCGTGATGTTGTGCCAAAATCATACGCAATCGTTTCGGTGATGTTGGCTTTATTGTCACGTGTGAGTGTTGTTTTGCTGTCGAAGCGTTGAATGCTTTCTTGGGCTGATGCGCTGGTAGGCGCAGCGAGTCCAACGACACAAGCAAGTGTTAATACGGCGAGCAACATGCGTATCTTCATACATGTATCGTACCACGTCTACATCTGTTATAATAGGAGTAAAGCGAATACAATCAATCGGAGATTTCAGTATGTCTGGACACAGTAAATGGTCAACAATCAAACGAGAAAAAGGCGCTAAAGATGCGAAGCGCGGCGCTGTCTTTACGCGTATTGGTAACTTAATTGCAATTGCTGCGCGCAGTGGCACAGATCCTTCAATGAATTCAACACTTGCGATGGCGATTGAAAAAGCAAAGCAAGCCAACATGCCCGCTGCAAATATTCAACGAGCTATCGACCGCGTTGCAGACAAAAACGCTGCCGTGCTGGAAGAAACGACCTATGAGGGCATGGGTCCAGGTGGGGTTGGGATTATTATCGAGACGGCAACTGACAATAAGAACAGAACGTTCCCTGAAGTTCGTTCAGCACTGACGAAAAACGGTGGCCGAGTGGCAGATGCGGGTAGCGTGACGTTTCAGTTTAGCCGTAAGGGTGTTATTCGTGTCAGCGCAACCGGTGAGGATGCGCTATTGGCAGTTCTTGACGCTGGTGCAGAAGATGCCGTG
>JAKQOF010000077.1 GCA_029565375.1 bacterium | reverse complement strand
CCAGATAACAACTGACGACGTGCGCCAGCTTGCCCCAACACACATTATTATCTCGCCCGGTCCGAAAACACCGAGTGATAGCGGCATCAGTATGGACATGATTAAAGAGTTTTATAAGACGATTCCGATTCTTGGTGTGTGTTTGGGTCATCAATGTATCGGCGAAGTATTTGGCAGTGAAACAGTCGCAGCGACCCAGATTGTGCACGGCAAAAAAAATGCGATTTTTCATAACCAGGTTGGTATATTTGCAGACATTCCGTCACCTTTTCAGGCAGCCCGATATCATTCACTGATGGTCAATGATGTGCCAAGCAATTTTACGCTAACGGCATGGTCCGAAGACAAAACGATTATGGCGATGCAGCATAATGACTATCCACTCTATGGTGTGCAGTTTCATCCCGAGTCGTTTATGAGCGAACATGGCGTGACGTTGATGAGGAATTTTTTGTCATGAAAGACATTTCGTTAGTACAACTCGATGATGTCTTGTCACGTCTTGATGAGCGCGAGCAAAACGTGAGTCTGATTGATAGTGCCAGTGGTGATGGTTGGACACCAACGTTGGCATGGAATCCTGTCGATAGTCTTCGGTTGATGGGCGGCAATTTCATACATGCTGTCGAGCAGATTGAAGCTTTTACTAAGGTGCAACAAAAACAAGGCAGACTGGTCATTGGGTATATGTCATACGATTTGGGCTCACGACTTCGGGGCGTCGCGCTACATACATTGGATGACCTACAGACACCGCTTGCATTACTGTATAGTTTTGATGATTGGTTGACGTTTGAGGGCGACGCCCTTGATATTCACGATGGGTCAGGAGTGTTTCAAAAATCGATCGAGGCAATTATGCGTCGTCAATCACGCGACGTGCCAAGTCGCCTGTACACCGATCCACTATCCCCTACATTGACGCGCGAACAGTATGCATCCGCGTATCAAAAAGTAAAATCATATATCACCGCTGGCGATGTCTATCAAGTCAACTTGACACACCGATTGCAAGGCACAACGAATGTCAGCGGCCTTGATATATATCGACGTACGGCGAGTGACAGTCGTACAAACTATCGTGCATATATCGCAAGTGCTGATTGTGACGTGATTAGTATGTCGCCAGAGCGCTTTGTCTCTATTGCCGACAATGTGATTCAGACGACTCCCATCAAAGGCACTCGGCCACGAGGAAAAACATCTGATGAGGATGAGCTGCTTCGTGCTGATCTGTTGACAAATGAGAAGGATATGGCAGAGCTCAATATGATCACGGACTTGATGCGTAACGACCTAGGTGAAGTATGTGAGGTTGGGTCAGTGAAGGTCATCGACGAACGTGTACTGACGGCCTATCCAACACTGTGGCATGCACACTCAACAATTCGCGGAACGCTCGCCGAATCCGTGAGTTCTATTCGTGCGCTTATGACCCTACTACCGGGAGGTTCTATCACTGGCTGTCCGAAAAAGCGTGCAATAGAAATTATTGATGAACTTGAAGTCACCCGGCGTGGTGTGTATACCGGCACTATTTTTGTCGTCCATCCAGACGGAACGCTCGATAGTAGTATCGCTATTCGAACAATGATAAAAAAACAAAACAATGTTTATGTGTCAGTTGGCGGTGGCATTGTATACGATTCGGACGAGCAAGATGAATACGACGAATCGCTTCAAAAAGCTGCCGTCTTTACGTCACACAATTAAGACTGCGTGCGCGTGATTTGTATGCCAGGTATGCCTGACTCAAATGCGTCGGGCTTGACAATTGGAGCCGATGTTGGAATGTGGCAAGGAGGTTCAATGGCTAATGGAACAATG
>JAKQOF010000075.1 GCA_029565375.1 bacterium | reverse complement strand
GACGGCCAGTACTGGTATGCTGCTGCTTATTCGTGTGTCAGGTGATATCAACGAGACGGCGTCACTTGAGTCGTTCTTTACGGCTACTGGTGGCAACCAAACATCGTTCTTTGAAACTGCTCCGATTCAGTTTGTTACTCGTATCAAAAACGACGGTAATATTCATGTCAAACCGATCGGTAACATCGATGTTCGTGACTGGTTTGGTAACTCTGTAACCACTATTGCTGTTAACGAGACGAAGTCAAACGTACTACCTGATAGTATTCGTCGCTTTGAGAATGAATACCAGAGCGGCTGGATGTTTGGACTATACACGGCAAATCTGACACTTGGCTATGGCACAACAGGGCAGGCAATCACCAGCACTATCAGTTTTTGGGTTATTCCGTACAAGTTAGTACTTGTTGTGCTGCTTGCACTTGTGACGCTTGTGTTTATTGTCTCCCGACTGATTAAAGTGTACAATAGGCATATCATCGCTAAGGCAAAAAATGAAAACACCACAAAAAGCAAAAACTCAACCAAGAAAAAGCGCTAGATCTCGGACGCAGCCCTCTGCTGCATCTGTCAAGCTTGCTCACGAAAAACGGCCAGTACTGCGTCATTTTCGGTTGGTATCCCACAAACACACGGGTACGTTAATCCACTTTCGGCACACGTCACACGTTGCCTTGATGGGTATTTTGGTGCTCGTCGGCTTCTTTTTGGTTATTAGTCAGAACTTGACTCAGGCAGCGAACGTAACCGTAGGTGTTGTTGTGCAAGGGCCGGCACCGAGTGTTGGTGCATTGATCACATCACCGATTGATGGTTTTTCAATTGTTAATCTTAACCCAGTACAAGTTGAGGGTACGTGTGCACCGCGCACGTTTGTCGTCGCCTATAACGACAATACACTTGCTGGATCGACTATCTGTAGTAACGACGGCGTTTTCTCGGTAGGAGTACAGCTTCATACGGGCAAGAACGTGCTAACCGCACGCAATTTTGATGACCTTAATCAGCCTGGTCCAGACACACCTGCAGTAACAGTGAACTTTAGTGAGGAAGAGGTGTTGCAGGACGCACCCAAGCCAGACCTCCCTGAAAACCCAGTTATTATTCCTGGTGTTACGGGACCAAATGAATGTGAAGATTATAATCCAAGCGGACTACTAACAACAGGTGGTAAGCCACGTGTTGCTGTTGTGTGTGTCCCTCGTACAATCGAGCAAAACAAAGATCATCGTGTGGGAATCCTGGTATGGGGTGGAACGCCACCATATGCACTGAGTTTTGAATGGGGGAGCGGTGAATCAACACTGATTAGTATGGATGCACCAGGATACCGAACAGTAAAAGTGCATTACGCAAGTTCTGGTGTCTATAACATTAATGTCAAAGTGACCGACCGTAGTTCAAACGCAGCAACAGGTGAGTCTGCAGTTGAGGTAGTAAAAAACAATCAGCCGCAAACATTCACAGATGTTGTTAACGGTATCTTTACAACCTCTTGGTTTGAGACACCAGTGCCACTTTACGTTATCGCTGTGGGCCTCACGATGGGATTCTGGGCGGGAGACCTGTTCGACAGACACTTTGGTGCACGGCGTTTGACCAAGCAACGCAGACGACGCGCCTAACACTTCTCTTCTGTATCTATTTGTAGTATTCTTAGCACAGTAAACATAAGCGTGATCAACTATAAGACATGACTAAAAAACTGACGAGTTTTAAAAAAACAACTCGAAAACTAGAGAGAGATCTGGGCAAGGCCGAGCGGCATACGAAAAATATCGCAAAAAATATTATTCACCGCAAGCGTTTTAGTCGATTCTTGCGTATTCTGGGTCCTGGTGTTGTTACCGGTGCTGCCGACGATGACCCATCGGGTATCGCAACCTATTCACAGGCTGGCGCAAGCTATGGCTATGGTCTTTTGTGGGCGTTTCCATTCATGTACCCTATGTTGCTCGCCGTTCAGGAGTCGTGTTCACGTATTGGTGCGGTAACAGGCAAAGGGCTTGCAGCCGTTATCAAAGAAAATTACAGCCGCAAGCTACTGGTTATGTCGGTGCTTCTGGTGGTTGTCGCAAATACGATCAACATTGGCGCAGACCTGGGTGCAATGGCCGCTGCGACGCAGTTGTTTGTTGACCTACCGTTTGCACTGCTTGCCGTATTTTACGCAATTATTGTCGTCTTACTGGTTATATTTGTTAATTACAAAAAGTACGTCAAGATATTAAAATGGCTTGCACTTGCACTGTTGGCGTATCCTATTACGGCGTTTTTAGTCGGTCAGGACTGGGCAGAGGTCTTTCGCAGTACCTTTAATATCGCACCACATATTAATGCGACAACTATTTATATTTTGGTTGGTATTTTGGGGACAACTATTTCACCATACTTGTTCTTTTGGGACACATCAGAGGTTGTCGAAGAAGAGATTTCTCGCCATCGTTTAAGTGAGACAGGCAAGTCACCAAAGATCACACGACGCTTCCTGCGCAGTATTCGCATGGATAACTTTGTCGGTATGACACTCGCCAGTGTGACCGCGTGGTTTATTGTGATTGCCTGTGCCTCTGTCTTGTTCAAAAACGGCATTACGGAGATCAATACGGCTGCAGACGCGGCCAAGGCGCTCGAACCACTTGTGCAAGGCTTTCCATATGCAGGTCTGATCGCGAAGCTCATTTTCTCTGTGGGTATTATCGGAATCGGACTTCTTGCGGTGCCAGTCCTTGCCGGTTCGTCATCATATGCCATCAGTGAGACATTTGGTTGGAAAGAAGGTCTCTATCGTAAATTTAAGCGTGCAACAGGATTTTACGTCATTATTATTGCAGCAACCGTGGTAGGATTGGCGATCAACTTCATAGGCATTGACCCGATTCAAGCACTTATCTTTACTGCAGTCTTTAACGGCATAGCAGCAGTGCCGCTACTATATATGATTGCTCGCGTGGGTAACAACAAAAACATTATGGGTGAATACAAGAACGGCATTATTTCAAACATCTTCGTTCGTATCACCTTTGTTGTCATGACCGTTGCCGTGCTGGCATTGTTCTACTTCATGATATTTGGCGGCTAAGTATACTTGACATACTTTTCATACATTCTATACTGGATATAGTATGCATGACAAAAAACTCTACGGGACAGCAACAGTTGGTACAAAAGGCCAAATTGTTATCCCTGTAGACGCACGCGATGATCTGAACATTCATGTTGGTGATCGTCTGTACGTCATCGGCTCACCAACAAAGGGTGTGCTTGGACTGTTGCAGGAAGATACGCTCGAGGAATTCATAGAGAAGATGAACATCGAAGTCGAGAATCTGAAGGCTCTCAAGAACACAAAAAACAACCTAAACAAGAAGTAATCTACATGAATCATCACCTGAGTCTCCGCAATAAAGTTATTATCATGATCTCCGTTATGGCGAGTTTGTTGCTCGTTGCGCTTGACCAAACAATTATCGCGACCGCATTGGGTAAAATCGTTGAAGACTTCCAGTCGTTTTCTTCGCTCAGTTGGGTCGTTA
>JAKQOF010000065.1 GCA_029565375.1 bacterium | reverse complement strand
ACATCTCCATTGTTCATTGCAGAGATTGTCGGCCGTTATATCAAGAAGTTTACCAAGAATAAAAAAGGAGAATAGTATGTCAAAAGGAAAATTCGCACTCGGAGCAATTCTAGGAGCAGCAGTTGGGCTTGTTGCAGGAATCCTTACCGCACCAAAAAGTGGCAAAGAGACACGTGCGGACATTAAAGCAAAAGCAAGCGATGTAAAAGCAAAAGCTTCACAAAAAGTCACTGAGGTTAAGGGAAAAGCAGCTGAAGTCACAAACGATGCTAAAGCAAAGGCCGAAGACCTTAAGGGTCGTACAGAGCGTGCAGTAGAAGGTGCGAAAAAAGGCTTTAACAGCAAAAAATAATCTGATCAATGATTAATAAAATAAAAAAAGATAACGAAGTTGGTGCACGTCGCGCTGTAATTGAAGACCTATTTTACGACTTTCACTCGTCACGTCGTCAAGTATATAAAATGAACTTTATTCGGGGCATCTTCTTTGGTGTCGGAAGTGTCTTGGGTGGTACGATTGTGATTGCGGTTGTCATATGGCTTCTTAATCTTTTGGTTGACCTGCCAGGCGGAGTTGGTGACTTTGTGCAGTTTATTGTTGACACCGTAAAACAGCGCTAGCTGACCATTTTACTACAGACAAACGGACGCTCGTCCGAGTATACTAGATACAGGTATGGGGGCTACATTACAACAATCTGATTATGTGCATTTGCATAATCATACTCACTATAGTCTCTTGGATGGCTTGACAAAAGTACCCGATCTTATTGGTGCTGTGAAAACCATGGGCATGGAAGCGATTGCTATTACGGACCACGGAACGATGTCCGGTGCTATTGAATTTTATAAGTCAGCCAAAGAAGCTGGTATCAAACCAATTATTGGACTTGAAACATATGTTGCCGCGCGCTCACGCTTTGATCGTGACCCACAAAAAGACAAAGCCAGGTATCACTTAACAGTTCTTGCGATGAATAACGAGGGCTATCAGAACCTGATGCTACTCAGCTCGCTTGCGAACCTTGAGGGCATGTACTATAAACCTCGTGTTGATCATGACTTACTTGAAAAACATAATGCCGGCCTGATTATTCTTTCAGGATGTGCAAGTGGTGAACTTGGCGAGAATCTGCGCGCTGATAATTACGAAGAAGCAAAAAAGATTGCTGCGTGGTACAAGTCAGTTTTTGGTGATCGTTATTATTTGGAGATGCAAGACCACGGCCATCCAGATTATCCCAGTACGTGGGATGTTCAGGCAAAAATTAACGAGCACTTGAAACGATTATCGACTGATTTAGACATCCCACTCGTCATTACGAGCGACGGGCATTATTTGACACACGACGACCAAGATGCGCACGAGATATTGCTGTGTGTTGGTACGGGCGCATTTTTGAGTGACGAGAAGCGAATGAGCCTTAAGGATTTTGAGCTGCACGTGACTGACCCAAAGGAAATAATTAGTCGTTGGGCTGATTCGTACCCAGAGGCAGTATTGAACTCGCGTCGCATTGCAGACCGTTGTGATGTAGAACTCTCACTGGGTAAAATATTGATTCCAACGTTCCCAACACCAGAAGGCGAGTCGGAAAAGACCTATCTGGATAAGTTAGTGTATCGGGGACTGGCTTGGCGTTATGGTGATCTTGATCAGCCACAGACGGTTGATCTGAGTGTTGATGAGGCAAAGTCTCATATACCCGAGGAAGTCCTGGAAAGAGCGGCATATGAATTGAAGGTCGTTGATGGTATGGGCTTTAACGGCTACTTTTTGATTATTCAAGACTTTATTAACTGGGGTAAAAATCGTGGCATTATCTTTGGCCCAGGTCGTGGAAGTGCAGCAGGATCTATCTTGTCGTATGCACTACGTATCACAGAGCTTGACCCGCTTGACTATGACTTGCTATTTGAGCGATTTTTGAACCCAGACCGTATTAGCATGCCCGACGTTGATATTGATATTCAAGATACTCGGCGTGACGAAGTGATTGCGTATTGTACCGAAAAGTATGGGGTAAATCGCGTCGCAAATATTGTGACGTTCGGAAAAATGGCCGCAAGAGCTGCTGTGCGCGACGTCGCGCGCGTCTTGCAAGTGCCGTATGCCGAAGCAGATCGCTTTTCGAAAATGATTCCACCACCTGTGCAAGGTCGTCACATCCCGCTGAAAGTCAGTGTCGAAAAAGACCCAGACTTAAAACGTGAATACGAGACTAATCCTACGGCTAAGATGGTATTCGATTATGCTATGCGCCTTGAAGGGACGATTAGATCACATGGTATTCATGCTGCTGGTGTGGTGATTGCGCCTGACGACATCGTTAAATTTGCGCCGCTTGAAATGGCGCAAAAAGGCGTTGTCTCGACGCAGTATCCAATGGGTCCTGTTGAGGAGTTAGGACTGTTAAAGATGGACTTTTTGGGGCTATCAAACCTGACGACAATCAACAATGCACTGCGTATTATTAAAAAGGTGTACAAGACCGATATCGATATTGATACGTTGCCACTTGATGACGCGGCAACATACGAACTTTTTCAACGCGGTGACACCACAGGCGTTTTCCAGCTAGAGTCTGCTGGTATGAAGCGGTATCTACGTGATTTAAAGCCGTCGCAGTTTGAGGATATTATTGCAATGGTTGCGTTGTATCGTCCAGGACCAATGCAGTTTATCGATAGCTTTATTAAACGAAAGCACGGTGAAGAAGCGATTAGTTATCTTCACCCGAAGTTTGAAGCAGCACTGAAAGAAACGTACGGAATTTTGGTCTATCAGGAACAGTTTATGCAGATATCAAAGGACTTTGCTGGCTTTACGGGCGGTCAGGCTGATACGCTGCGAAAAGCGGTAGGTAAAAAGAATATTGATTTGATGCGTAAGGTGAAAGCTGACTTTGTAAAAGGCGCGATCGAACACAGTGGCGCAGAAGCAAAATTGGCAGAAAAGTTTTGGGATCAGCTGGAAGAGTTTGCGAATTACTGTTTTAACAAATCACATGCTGCGTGTTACGGACTGATATCGTATTGGACGGCATACTTAAAAGCGCACTACCCAGACGCGTTTATGGCGGCATTGATGACGAGTGACCAGAACGATATTGATCGTTTGGCGATTGAAATTACAGAGTGCAAACATATGGGACTGACGGTCTTGGCACCAGATGTGAATGAAAGCTTTGTCGAGTTTGCGGTCGTGCCGGATAAGAACCAGATTCGCTTTGGTATGGCAGCCGTTAAGGGCGTTGGTGTTGGCGCGGTTGAAGAGATTCTGCGTGCTCGACAAGACGGCAAATTTGTCAGCGTAGAAGATTTTGCTCGCCGGGTTAGTACCCAGAAGTTTAACAAAAAGGCCTGGGAGTCGTTAATCAAGTCAGGCGGCTTTGATAGCCTCGGCGATCGTTCGGACCTTCTCTTTAACCTTGAGACAGTTCAGGCTTTCGCAAGCAAATTGCAAAAAGAGACGCTGAGTGGACAGATCGACCTGTTTGGTGGGCTCGGTGACGTTGCCTCGATTCAGCCTTCAATCACCATGCAGGTGGCGCCAGCAAAACATACCGAAAAGGAACGACTGACATGGGAGCGTGAACTTCTAGGTCTGTATATCAGTGCGCACCCGCTGGATAACTACGACGCGTATTTTGAAGAGCAAGTGATTCCGCTTAACTTGATGAGCGCCGATGTCGATGGTAAACGTGCGACGATCGGCGGACTGATATCGACGGTCAGGTCAATCATCACAAAAGGCGGTACAAAAATGGCGTTCGTCGGTATCGAGGATAAGACGGGTGAGGGTGAAGTGATTGTATTTCCGAGTCTATATGCGCAGATCAGTGCGCAGCTTGTGCAGGATAATGTGATTCGCGCAACAGGAAAAATCAGCGCGCGTGACAAGGACGGCAATATTGGTACTGAGGCAAAAATGATCGCCGATGATATCCAGTTTGTTACCGACAAGGAGCTTAATGAGTATCAGTCAACAGGCAGTAAAATGAAAAAACCAAAAGCCAGTGGAGCGGTCAAAGCGACGCGCGTCGCACGCGTTGCGCCAATCGGGACGATTTCAGCCCCGGTAACGACTGCGCCAGCTGACGGCGATGCCAAGCCAGCGAGGCGCTTGCAGCCGATAGATGACTTGCTAAAGAAAAAATTATACGTTCATATCAAAAATCCTGATGACCATGATTCTCTTTTGGCGCTAAAACAAGTATGTAGCCGTTTTATTGGACCAATCGATATTGTATTGGTACTTGGAGCGGAGAAAAAGTCGGCCATTAAATTGCCATTTCGGGTTGATGCAAATGATGAGCTGATGAGTGCACTCGTGAAAATACTGGGTGAAGACGCCGTCGTCTTTAAGTAGTTAGGCCGTACAAGGCGATACCGGTCGCCACACTCACGTTGTACGACTCTTTTCGACCATGCATTGGTATCTCGATCAGGTCATCGCACAGACTACGTAGGTCGGCTGTGAGCCCTTCGACTTCTTCGCCGAGCAGTAATGCTATTTTGCCGGGAGCCGTGTAATCAGACAGCATAATCGCTCGTTCGTCTTGCTCTAGGCCAACAATTCGGTAGCCTGCAGCGCGTAGTGATACAAAATCGGGAGTGTCCTGGTAAATAAAGGGAACCATTGCCTCGGCACCTAAGGCAGTTTTGTGTATTTGTGTCGTTAACTTTGCGCTAATGTGTGGCAGACGACCATCATGAGCGAGTGTCGGGTAGGGACTGTATCCGCTCAGAATAATTTTTGATACACCAAATCCTTCGCAGGTTCTAAAGATAGAACCAATATTATGTGTTGAACGGATGTTGTGTGCAATAACGATAATGTCGGGCATGTGCACTCATTGTAACATCTATAAAACGCTTACGTTTTCTGCTATGATTAGCGGTGATGGACGAAGACACAATCCAGAAAAATCGTCGTGATGCTGATGAGCGGTCTACACAGGAACGTGCAGCTATTCTTGGGTTGTCCTACTTTGATTCTCGGGATGTTGAACAGACACTCTCGCTCGTTACAGGCGCACTCGATGTAGAGACCATGCACAAAAATCGGATTGTGCCACTTGTAGAGGGCAACGAGTCTGAGCCATGGCGCTTTGGCATTACGGCTCAAACTCCTCAATCGTATATTACGCAAGTACGAAAGCAGTATGAGGACCTAGGTAAAAATATTGAATTCTTTCTGATAAGTGCGAGTAGTTACCACGTCTTTATGAATCGCTATGATCCACCCAAAACCGTTGTTTACGATGATATCGAAATAGCAAAAGAGGGTGATAGCGATACCCTGAGCGAGGTGAGCAAGACACTTGATTCAGTTGGTAGCGACGAGGTCTTTGATTATCTGATTGATCAGGCGGACAAACTCGGCGCAAGTGACATTCATATTGAGAATCAACGCACGCACATTCGTATTCGTATGCGCATTGACGGGGCGTTGCATCCAGTAGCAGATTTGGATAATGATCGGTATCGCGTTATATTAGGCGCGCTTGCATCGCGGACAAATATATCAACAGCTGCAACCGAGCCTCAATCGGGACATATGCAAAAGGAAGTGACTCG
>JAKQOF010000106.1 GCA_029565375.1 bacterium | reverse complement strand
TAAAGGCTGGTTTTCTATATCATCGATGAAGTCCATATGTTGTCAAAACCAGCCTTTAACGCCCTGCTAAAGACACTTGAAGAACCGCCAGAGCACGTTGTCTTTATTTTGGCGACAACTGATGTCGATAAACTACCGGCCACCATCATCAGCCGTACGCAGCGCTTTTCTTTCCGTGCGATTACTGTGCCAGATGCGGTCAAGCATCTGCGCTTTATTGCAGATGCCGAAAAAATAAAGATTGATGACGACGCTCTGAGGCTGATTGCTGAACGTGGCGATGGCAGCTTTCGCGATAGCATTAGTTTGCTTGACCAATTGACCAGCCTGACCGACGACAAAGACCCTATTACGACGACACTGATTGAAGCCTCACTTGGTTTAGCGCCAAAAGCACTCATCGACCAGTTGCTGAGCGCAGTTGAAGACCACGACGTTCCGTCACTTGTATCGCTGCTTGACCAAGCAACAGAACAAGGTATTAATGGAGTTGTCCTTTCGCAACAGTTAACCAGTCGTGTGCGAGAACTGATCGTCGAGAAACCGCACTTGTTGCCACTGCTTGATAGCTTGCTTGACGTTGCCAAAAGCGCGCAGCCAGAGCTTAAACTCTTGAGCGTTCTGGGAACAGCGGCTACACCAAAACATGTCGCCAAAACCGTTGCATTGGCATCACCTGTACTAGAAGTAACCGCGACGATTGCCGAGCTGGAGAGAAAAGCCACCCAAGCAAAGCCGAAAGACCCATCAATCACGCCAAAGAATGCTAAAGCGGCTGACGAAACTGCTACGAATGATCCCCTGGAACCCGAGTCTGAACCGACGCCGGGGCTCGATTCAGACCCGGAGCGAAGCAGGATTATGAATAGTAGTTCGGCAAGTAGCAAACAAACTGACAAGAAGGCATTTGACTGGGCGGCACTTGTCGAAAACACCCGTCAAAACTATGTTGCCGTCTATAGCGTTTTATCAAAATGCCACTACGAGCTGGACGGTGACAAACTGACACTCTACACCGGTAACAAGTTTTATAAGAAAAAACTCGATGACATAAAATACAGTGCGCTTCTCCATAAAAGTTTGCAGGAAGTTGGTATTTATGGACTTACTATCCACACAATACCCACAGCGCCACCGTTACAAGATAGCCAAGCAGCGTCTGTAGCTGCTATTATGGGTGGAGGAGAAGAGGTCGCTGTAGAGGATAATGTCAGCTAAAGAAGTTCCTGCGGGAAAGATACCACCACAAAACCTAGACGCCGAGAAGAGTTTGCTGGGCGCTGTTTTGATTGATGAAGAAACGCTGGCAGATATATCCGAACATGTGACCGCGAAAGACTTTTACGAGAAGCGGCACGGAATTATTTTCTCGGGTATGATGCGCCTGTATGAAAAGCACAAACCCGTCGACCTGTTGACACTGACCGACGAATTAAAGCGGAAAAATGAAGTTGAAAGCATTGGTGGATCGGCCTATCTGACCGAGCTCACTAACTATGTCCCAACGGCTGCGCATGCCGAAGCGTATGCTGAACTGGTGGCCCAAAAAGCCGTGCGACGTCGCCTTATTAAAGCCAGTACGGAGATATCTGAACTGGGCTATAACGAAGATACAACGACTCAAGAATTGTTAGAAAAGGCAGAAGCAGAATTGTTTAGCGTGAGCGACCAATCACTCAAGCAAGACCTCGTGAGCATCGAGAGTATCTTGACGGAAAGCTTTGACCGTATGGAAGAGCTACACCGTAATAAAGGCACTCTGCGTGGTGTACGCACGGGCTATCGTGACCTGGATAACATGACGGCCGGTCTGCAGCGAAGCGACCTTATCATCTTGGCCGCACGACCTGCAATGGGTAAAACAACGCTCGTCACCAACCTTGCCTATAATGTGGCGACGATTGCCAAACAACCCGTGCTGTTCTTTAGCCTTGAGATGAGCAAAGAACAACTGGTTGACCGTATGTTGGCCGACGCGTCAGGTGTTGATGCATGGAACATTCGAACGGGTAATTTGTCTGATGATGACTTTTCAAAGCTGTCTGAAGCCATGGGCGAGATGGCAGAAGCACCGATCTTTATTGACGATACGCCTGGTATGACCGTACTCGAGATTCGTACAAAGGCACGTCGCGCGATGCACGAACAGCCACTAGGGCTGATTATCGTTGACTACTTGCAGCTGATGCAAGGTAGCGGCCGAAGTGATGGCAACCGTGTGCAAGAGGTGAGCGAGATTAGCCGTGGCTTGAAGCTGATTGCAAGGGAATTAAACGTCCCCGTGATCGCACTGAGTCAGTTATCTCGTTCTGTCGAATCACGTAGCCCGCAAATTCCTCAACTGGCAGACCTCCGTGAATCTGGATCAATCGAGCAGGACGCCGACATCGTTATGTTTATCTACCGCGAAGCGTACTACAACCCAGAGACCGAGCGCGAAAACATTACCGACCTCATCATCGCCAAACACCGTAACGGACCGACTGGCAAAATCGAACTCTACTTCCACCCAGAGCGTCTGCGCTTTATGTCACTTGACCGCAAACACGAGTAGGTTAGCGAGATTCGACTTGTTCGATAAGCTGCTTACTTGACGGGCTGGTAGTCACGAGCGTACGTAGCTCAGGATAATCTACAAGTGTGATATTCCAGACAGCATTCATGAGCTTCCATAAATCTTCAGCACGCTCAGGGTGTGCCTTTTGAAGGTCCTGCATACACTCCATAACATACGTTGGATTGACCACAGCCGATGCAACCATCGAGGCGATTGTCTCTGTAGGGTTGTCATAGGCGTGACCTCCAGGTGATGACTCTACGCCGACCAGGTCAGCCACAGCGTTACCATCCTTTATACAGGCGTAGGCTTCGTCTGCAGCTTTCGTTTGAGCAGGAAGCGTTTGCCAGATTGGGTTTGCTTCAGGGTATTCGTAGTAGGCGCCCATGCTATCAGTAAAGCTGTACGGGATCTCAAATACATCGACAAACCCACAGCCATCGTCCGCACGATTCAGTCTGTCATAGATCCGTGGATCGTCAGCCCTTATTGCATCTGCGGTTTCTTGAAGAGCTGAAATATAGCCAGGTAGCTTGGTTCGTTGCTCACTTATCAGCAATCGGCCATCGTTGGTCATATTTGTCTCAAGTGCCTGCGAAAATCCATCGGCTGTTTTTTGGAACGCGTCCGCGAGCACTGTTCGATTCTGCTCTACGAAATCATGAAAGACTTCGTCGCGCACAACGTCACATGCCTCATAGACCGCGTCTAACTTATCGCCAAAGTGATTACCAGTAGCTTCGCCCTGCGCCACGCGATACCAGCTGTTAGCTAGCCCATGCGTAGCTTCATGGATACCGGTTGAAACGAAACCAAGCGTCGTGTCGTACAAGCGCACATCGCCCTGTCCATTACTTACCGTAAGCCCTACGCTCTCATCATCAGGCCTGAAATAACCATTGTCGTACTTACTTGTCGTTATCGTAAACTCATCAACCGCACCCGATTCAGCAGCGTACTGAACAATAGGCTCTTCAAGCGTTACTTCGAATGCGTGCTTGTATTCCTCGGGAATCCATACCTCGGAGTCATTATAGAAGATCGTGTATCCAGACTCGGACGCAGGTGAGGGAAGCGCAGTTGCGACTTCGTTGCTAAATATCTGAGTCATTCCCGCACTACTGTCTTCGCTATACCAATATATATCCTCAATCGGCGGTATCTCTTCTAGAGCGTACGTTGCATATATCGGATTCTCGGAAGGTGCACAAGCAGCAAGCGTCGATGACGCCGCAGCGATAGCGATGATAGCTGCAGCACGACGTATATGAGGCTTTTTACGACCAGGCGTAGTAATATGCTCACTAGTAACAGTTGGGGTAATCTCGACGGATTTCTTTACCATGTTATGATTATAGCAGATTTGTGATAATTTGTCAACTAGTGAGCTCTCCCGCTCACATGGTATAATTGAAAACACTATATGGGTATTGATTTCACGTCGTTTTATATCTACCGATTTCGTTACTGGATAGGCTATGGTCTTATTAGCCTCCTTTTAATCGGACTGCTCGTCTTTGCCGGTCTATATACACCTGGGGGTATTTCAGGACAAGAGATGGATGCCGTCGTTAAAAGCGCGTCGATTGTCCCGACGGACATTCAAAGCCTTGCCGTTACGAATGCACCGTACCATCTGTTGCAACAAGCCAGCATTAACCTGTTTGGTGTGAGTGACTTTTCGATAAAGTTACCGTCGCTGATACTCGGGTTTCTCTCTGCTGTTGGACTTATTCTGCTGCTGCGTCGCTGGTTTACACCAAACGTAGCGGTACTAGCATCAATTATTGCCATATCTACCGGCCAGTTCTTGTTTATTGCACAGAACGGTACTCCAGGAATCCTCTATGTATTGTGGTCGGTATGGCTGTTATTGCTCGGTACCCTGATTGCAAAAAAGGCAAAGCCAGCCCTACTGTGGAAAGTACTTTTCTTTATTGTGGCGGCATTAAGTCTGTACACACCACTGAGTATCTATGCGATTATCGCGCTTGGCGTCGCCGCCATCTTGCATCCACACCTTCGTTTTATCATTCGCCAACTGTCGCGTTCTCGTTTAGCGGCAGCGTTTGCTGTTGGACTCCTGATCACAGTACCCTTGATTATCGGTATCATCCGAACACCCGAGCTTGCACTTGAGATACTGGGTATTCCGACAAGCATACCAGATCTTGGTGCAAATCTGGCGCAACTGTACCAACAGTATCTGGGATTTGCTACTGGTAGTACGACAGGATTAATGACACCAGTGTTTGGCCTAGGGTCGCTGCTTCTCATTGCTTTCGGTGTATACCGCCTTATCAAAACGCGTGATAGTACGCAAAGTTACCTGGTTATTATTTGGCTTATCTGTTTGCTGCCAGTGATTATCATCAATCCCAACTTTACGAGCGTGACATTCCTGCCACTTGTCCTACTGCTTGCGACAGGCCTCACAAGCCTATTCAATTATTGGTATCGGTTGTTCCCGCGTAACCCGTACGCACGTCTTGCGGGGCTTATTCCACTCGTCATATT
>JAKQOF010000060.1 GCA_029565375.1 bacterium | reverse complement strand
AAAACAATGTCTTTAAAGCCTGCATATTGCTTGGTCGCTTTAATATACGCCTTCAAATCATCCATCTCGCCGCCAACCGTCCCGTTAATACCATGACGGGATATCAAAATACGGCCTTTAAGTCCGAGGCTTTCGGTCAGTGTTTTTTGCCATAGCTGCACAGCCACAGGATCGGCAATAGGCGTGAACTTGTAGTAGAGAAGTATTTTTTGCATCAAACTATATTATACTATATAATTCAAGTACTATGACCCTTTGCTAGGATCCTCTATTCGTACACGTTTGGACGCGCCAAACCACTAACGATTTGATTCTATAAGTAAGTAACCAGGAGCTATATGAAACAAACGCATTCACCGAAGCGCGTTGTCCAATTTTTGTTTGGCCTGTGGCGCGTTTCACCTGTCCTTGTCAGCTTGATGTTTGTCACGCAGATTATTTTTGCTATCTTGACGACGACAATTGCGCCAATATTTGTTTCTCAACTGTTGACACATATCGCAGATGGCAGTGCAACGCTTGAGACGAGCGTTGGCTTATTGGTAGGCTATGCGATCGTTTTGTTCTTCGGAGACGTCGTTGTGATACGACTGACGATCGCCTTTGCGTTCTTGGCTGAATCAAAGATGCAAGCATATGCCGCGCAGCAGACCCTCAAACATCTGACCAAAAAAAGTCTTGGCTATCATGCAAATCGTATGAGTGGAGGAATTGTATCGGACAATAGCAAGCTCAATGGATCAATCGAGCGATTTTGGGACACGCTCATCTTTACGGCCATACCCATTGTGACGACCGTCATATCTGTATGTATTGCACTCAGCTTTATCTTTTGGCAATTTGCCGTTGGGCTAGCTATTTTGTCGATACTCATTATTTTCATCATCGTAAAAGCACAAAGCTCGATTGCACCAATTAGCCGTAAGGTTGCTGAAAAGTCGAGCGCTTCGACAGGCTACTTTGCTGATGTCATTTCAAACCTTGCTGCGGTCAAAGCTTTTGCAGGCGAAAAATACGAGTTGAAGCAATATGCCATCCGCGTCAATGAGTGGCGCCAGGCAACACTGCGTGAAATGAAGAGTGTACTACTTGTGACTGGGTCATTTGGGGTATTGATGCTGACGATGAATATATTCGCCTTTACCGCTGCGATCATTGCAACACAGTACCAGATTGCATCGATTGGTGTCGTCTACCTCGTCATTATTTATACGCTTAACGTGGTGTCGCAACTTTGGTCGGTCGGAAACACAACGCGTGCGTACATTCGTATTATTGGTGATGCTGGCCCAATGATAGCAGCATTAGACGAACCGATTGAACTGCACGACCCAGTCCACGCGAAAAAATTGCAGGTTAATAATGGTGAAATCACATTCGATAACATCACGTTTACGCATGACGAAAAAAAGCATGCGCTCTTTCAGGACTTTTCGCTCACGATTAGGCCGGGTGAAAAAATCGGCCTCGTTGGTGAATCAGGGTCAGGAAAAACCAGTCTTACATGGTTACTCCTCCATTTTAGTAGCCTCGAGAAAGGTCGTATTCTGATTGACGGTCAAGCCATTAATGATGTCACGCAGGAGGATCTGCACCAAGCAATTGCCTATGTGTCACAAGAACCGTTGCTGTTTCACCGCACACTGAAAGAAAATATTTCCTACGGAAAACTCGACGCGACACTGACCGAAGTTCGAAAAGCTGCTGGCCTTGCCCATGCCTTAGAGTTTATCGATGATTTGCCGGATGGGTTTAACACACTGGTTGGTGAACGCGGTGTCAAACTCTCCGGTGGCCAAAGGCAGCGCGTTGCGATTGCACGTGCCATTCTAAAAGACGCGCCTATTCTGGTGCTCGACGAAGCAACATCGGCCCTAGACAGTCATAGCGAAAAGCTGATTCAAGATGCCCTGACGGAACTTATGAAAAACCGTACGAGTATTGTCATTGCTCACCGTCTTTCTACTATTGCAAAACTTGACCGCATTATCGTCCTTAATCACGGGTCGATTGCTGAGCAGGGCACGCACACAGAACTGCTCGCCAAGGATGGTATCTACGCCAACTTATGGTCACATCAATCCGGCGGGTTTATTGAGGACTAGATTATTCTGACTTTGCAGAATCGTCAGCTTTTGCTGCTTCACCGTTATCAGCCGCAACGTCTTCTGCGTCTTCAATCTCAGCGTCACCACCGGCTGCATCATTTGCTGCTTGGAGTGCTGATGGTTCATAGACATTTGCAATAACAAGGTCAAGGTCTTGCTCGTGGTCGGCAAACTCTACACCGTTTGGTAGTTTGATGTCACCAACAGTAATTTTGTCTTCGTCAGTTGCAAGATCAATAATCGAAAGTTCAATTGACTCTGGAAGGTCTGCAGGAAGTGCACGAACTTCAAGATGCTCAATCGCCTGCAAGACAACAAGTCCAGCACGCTCAGCAGCGCTTTCGCCCAAGCCGATAAGAACAAGTGGTACTTCAGTGACAATTTTGTCATTTTTGTTAATCGTGTGGAAGGCGACGTGACGTAACAAGTGCTTTACTGGATCCATGTCGATTGACTTGATAATAGCAAGTGACTTTTTGCCGTCGATAATGATATCGAGTGGTGTGTGCTTACCAGCAGCATGTGCTACCTTTGTTGTCTCGACAATGCCAGATTGAGTCGAAAGCGGTACAGAATCGCCACCGTACACAACGCTGGGAACGATCCCGTCTTTGCGTAGTGTCGATACCTTTTTGCCAGTAACGGTACGTGTATCTAGTTTTAGTGAAATAGTGCTCATGTGTTCTCCTTATAGGCCACTTTGGGCAGTTAGTCCTTTCATTATACCATAAGTAGTGCGTTTTCGCACGCCGTGATAAAATAGAAACAGTTATGATTCCCGGTATTGACCTCATTGATCTTATTAAATACGTTGGTGTTCTTGGTGTAGCCTTGATTATATTTGCCGAATCAGGCCTACTCATCGGCTTCTTCCTTCCTGGCGACAGCCTGCTCTTTACTGCAGGATTCCTCGTCCACTCTGGCTATCTGCCTATTAATATTCACCTTCTTGTCATCATCCTCTTTGCAGCCGCAGTCCTGGGTGATAGTGTTGGCTATACATTCGGCCGTCGTGTTGGCCACAGAGTATTTAACCGCAAGAATTCTCTTCTTTTTCGCCAAGAAAACATCCAAAAAGCAGAAGAATTTTATAAAAAACATGGTGGTAAAACGATTATCATGGCTCGCTTTATCCCGATCGTACGTACATTTGCTCCGGTCGTTGCCGGTGTTGGCAAGATGCAGTACAAGACATTTTTGACCTACAACGTGATTGGTGCATTACTGTGGGCAGCCGGCGTAACCTACGCTGGCTACTTTGCGGGCGGATGGCTCGAGTCGCTAGGTATTGAGATTGATCACATTCTTTTGCCACTTATTGCTGGTATTATTTTAATATCGATTCTTCCTCCGCTTATCCATATCTTCAAAGACAAGAAGCAACGTGACGCTTTTTCGGCAGGCGTCAAACGACAATTCGAAGTACTATTTAAAAAGAAATAATCTAGAGCATACTTTTCAGGTAGTGACCTGTATACGACGCTTTAATTTTTGCAATCTCTTCAGGTGTTCCTGTTGCAACAATATTACCACCAGCAAGTCCACCCTCAGGCCCCATGTCAATCACGTGGTCAGCTGTTTTGATGACATCAAGATTATGCTCGATAATGACCATACTGTTACCTGTAGCAACTAGCTTTTGCAAGATGC
>JAKQOF010000055.1 GCA_029565375.1 bacterium | reverse complement strand
CAAGCATCAAGAATGCCAACACGAGGATCAGGATGGTCGCAGTAATTGCAGAGAAAATTGATCCGATACCGCTGAAAACATTAGTACCAACACTTTTTGCAATCACGGCAGCACTCTCTTGGATTGATTTTAGCGCACTGTCGACCTGAGGACGAAGCTGGTACGTGTTAATAAAGTCGTTCAAGCCCTTATATTGTTCTGTCGCACCGTTAACAAGTGTCGGAATCGTCTCTGCAACCTTTGCGGTCTGCTGGACGATTGGCGGAACAACCAACAGCACAAATGCACCAAGAGCCAAGACAACAGCGATATAGGCGATAGCAGTTCCTGCGACACGGCTCTTGCCTGGTAGTATTTTGGCAATACGACTCACAGGTGCGTTCAGGACAATCGCCAGGAAGAATGCAGCCCCAATGATAAGGAGTGCAGCTTGAGCACTAAAGATAAGTAATGCAGCCAGAGCGAACCCAATAACAACCAGCCAAAAGCGAACGAACGTACGTGTGTCTATTTCGAGCTTAACCTTCATAACCCATATTATACACACATTATGTTGCAGCGGGTAGCCAGCTATCGACAATCTGCTTATGGCTACAGTATAGTAAAGATATGACAGCACTTCTCGATGAGCTCAAGACTATTTTCAAAGGTGGGATAGCAACTGACGAAAAAACTCTGCTTGAGCATAGCCATGACGCAAGTATTTATGAACTTGTCCCCCAAGTAGTACTCTCGCCACTTGATACGCATGACGTACAAAGCCTGGTGAAGTTTGTGTCTCATCATAAACAACTGTACCCAGGTCTTTCGATCACGCCGCGAAGTGCGGGAACAGACATGTCTGGTGGCGCGTTAGGTGATTCTATCGTTATCAGTATGACCAAGCACTTTAATACCATTCACAGTGCATCTCATACCATGCTACACACCCAACCAGGGGTATTTATGCGAGATATTGATCCAGCGCTACTCGCGCACGATGCTATGCTCGGGTGCGTTCCTGCCAGTCGAGCACTCAATACTATCGGAGGTATGGTCGCCAATAACTCTGCGGGTGAACAGTCACTGCGCTACGGTAATACCGACAAATCAGTCCGCGAGATCAAAGCAGTACTTGCTGACGGCAATGAATATACGTTTAAGCCTCTCAACAAAAAAGAGTTGATGGTCAAAATGGCACAAGATACATTTGAAGGTAGGCTGTATAAGAATGTGTACGAACTGATTGAAGCGCATTATGACGTTATCAAAAACGCTCGACCAAAAAGCCACAAAAACTCGATGGGATACAACCTATGGTCAACATGGGACCGCGACAGCGGCATATTTGATATGACACAGCTGCTGACCGGCAGCCAGGGGACGCTAGGCGTCATTACGGACATTAAAATCGCAGCCGTGCCAAAAGCGAAGCATTCTGGATTGCTGCTCGCATACCTGACCAAGACAAAAGATTTAGGAGAGATTATCCCACTCGTTACTCGTCACCATCCGGCAACATTTGAAGGTTTTGATGATATCACGTTTAACTTGGGTATTAAGTACTTTAAAATGTTCATTAAGCAACTTGGTACAAAGGAGTGGTTGAAGCAGCAAACGGCTCTACTTGGCTCTGTTGCAAAGTTTAAAGGTCATCTGCCAAACATCGTTTTGATGATCGAGTTTGAAGGCGAGACATATCAGGAGGTGAATGACAAAATCATCGCCTTGCAATCAGACCTGCAGCATCACCACGTTCATGTGCGAACTGAAATAGAAGGTAACGAAGAGTTAAGCAAACCGTTCTGGGAGATTCGACGTGCCAGCCTGACTCTGCTACGTCAGCGCATTAAGGATAAGTACGCCTCGGCGTTTATGGACGACTTAGCGGTTGACCCGCGACATGTCACCGAGTTTTTTCCGCTGATTCGTAAAATTATCCGTAAATACAAATTACCAACAACGATTGCCGGTCACTTTGGCGATGGCAATTTTCATATCATCCCACTGCTTGATATCACAAGCCCTCACGAACAGTTGAAGCTCGAGCCTGCTATGCGAGAACTAATTCCGATTGTCCTCAAATATAACGGAACACTGGCGGGCGAACACAATGATGGCATGGTCCGTGGTCCATGGTTACCTGCCGTATTTGGTGATGAAGTATATGGGATATTCAAAGAAGTAAAACAGTTTTTTGACCCTTTGTTGATCTTTAACCCGCACAAAAAGACCGACGCCAGTTGGGACTTTAGCATGGAAAATATTCGACACAACAAGCGTCGCAATTTTTATAAATAAGTGCTCGCGTCTTTGACAAAGTACGCTACACAATGTATAGTGTAGATACTATGACAGCAGTAAAACAATCTGTTGGCTGTGTAAAAGCAGCGACCGAAGTCATCGGTGACAAATGGACTCCGCAATTATTGCGCTTTTTTATTAATGAGGAGAAAGTGCGTTTTTGTCAGCTACAAAATCTTGCAGAAGGCATTAACCCCCGTACACTTTCTGCACGACTTGATCGCTTAGAGGAAATGGGTATTGTTCAAAAGAACAGTACCACCAGTGCAGCTCGTTGCGAGTACAGCCTGACACAAAAAGGTAAAGACCTTATGCCAATCATCGTTGACATGGAATCCTGGAGCAATACATACGCTCCGGTTGCCGGCTAAGTTCAGCATTCTCTCAGTTTCGCCGTATACTATATAGATATGAGAGTATTGATTATTGAAGATGAACACAAAATCGCGCGAGCGCTTAAAAAGGCGCTCGAGCAGGAGAGCTATGCTGTTGACGTATCTTTTGATGGTGATGATGGATACGCAATGGCAACAACAGAACCATATGATATCGCCATTATCGACCGAATGATCCCGGGTGAATATGACGGCCTTGCTATCGTAAAGGCTATGCGAGAAGCTAAGATTCACACGCCAGTTTTGCTCCTAACCGCTATGGGAAGCGTACGTGATCGGACACAGGGGCTTGATGGCGGTGCCGACGACTACTTAGTAAAGCCATTTGCTATTGAAGAATTACTTGCACGTGTTCGTGCGTTACTGCGTCGACCGACCGAGCAGCAAGCAAACGTTCTTAAGGTTGGAGACCTCGAACTTGATACGCTCAGCTTTAGCGTCAAACGAAAAGAGAAGCAAATTAATCTGACGAGTAAAGAGTTTGCGCTGTTAGAGTACCTGATGCGAAACCCTGGACGTCCTATTAGTAAAGAAGTAATCATCTCACATGTATGGGATTACGATGCTGATATTCTGCCTAATACCGTCGAGGTATACATCAAGTACCTGCGTAACAAGATTGACGTACCGTTTAAAACCAATCTGATTCACACTATTCGTGGCTTTGGCTACAAACTCGAGGCTGCATAATGTTTCGCTCGGCAACGCTTAAATTAACTGGCTGGTACTTGCTGATACTGATGACGATCAGTATCCTTTTTAGCGTTGCCATCTTTCAGATTGCAACAAACGAAGTCAGTACAAGATTGACACGTTTGCAGACTGGCATAGAAATCCAACCGACATTTAACAACCAGCAACGACCAATTGATACTATTAGACTGGTTGAAGCAGCAGAGGCATCGTCTCACCTTATTATCGGTCTTGTCTATGCAAACGTGCTTGTCTTGGTTCTTGGTGGGGCAGGTAGCTACGTACTCGCACGGAGGACTCTTCGACCAATTGAAAAAGCACATGAAGCGCAATCGCGCTTTACCAGTGATGCCAGTCACGAATTACGAACACCGCTTGCAGCAATGAAAGCAGAGCTTGAGGTAACGCTTCGGGACACATCTGCAAACAAAAAAGAACTTATAGAAGTATTACAAAGTAACCTTGAGGAGGTAGAGAAGTTATCGCGACTATCAGATATGCTACTCAACTTGTCTCGACTCGACCACGACAAACTAGAGCGCACTGCGGTTGACTTGGTCGATGTCACGAAAGACGTGTTAAAGCGCTATAACTTACCAGCTAAGCGAATTACCATATCCGCGTCTAAGCAATCGCTCGTTGAAGGTAACGAACCCGCGTTAATCGAACTTGTCGCCGTACTCGTCAATAATGCGCTCAAATATAGTCCGAACGACTCGCTCGTATCAATAAAGATTGGTCGCCAGAACAAACACGCCACATTTGAGATAACGAATGCCGGCCCTGGCATTAGCGAAGATAAACTTCCGCATATCTTTGATCGTTTTTATCGCGCCGACACATCACGCACAAAACAAGCACAAGACGGTTACGGGCTTGGTTTGTCACTCGCTAAAAAGATCGTTGAGATACACCATGGCGAGCTAACAGTCTCAAGCACACCTGGTACATCGACAATATTCAATATTGTCTTACCCTTGTATTCAACCCGCCCAAGCAAGAAATAGTTTGTACTTTATTACAACAAAATAAGTCTTATCTCTCAGCTTTCATTCAGCAAGCTAGGCGATACTGAGTGTAGTAACGATACGTTACATACATTATCGACAATAGGAGGATTCACTTATGAACACCACCGCCACAAACAAAACAGTATTACTTAGTAAAAAAGGCATGAAAGATCTTCGAAAAAGTATCGCCAGACTTGACCACGACCGCCACATGGCCCTTCAAGATCTTCGTGAACTTGATAAAACGCTCGGCCACGAAGAGCGACTTGCTCGGGTGGAGAAGTTAGCAATCTTGGAAGGTATCGAATCAGAGCTTGAAGAAAAACAACATTTGCTTTCATCCGCACGCTTACTGCCAACGCGTCGCGCTCGACTTCAAGTTGCAATTGGGTCAGTTGTTGATCTGATTGACCAGCATGGCCGCATGTTCCGCTATACACTTGTTGACAGCTTTGAAGCTAATCCAAGTGAAGGACGCATCTCGGTTGTCAGCCCACTCGGCCAGACTCTTCTCGATAAAACCGTCCAAGATGTCGTCAAGTGGAGTTCCGGTCTCCGCGAGCACAAACTACAACTAGTCCGTATATCGTAGGTAGTTTTTGTGCCGACATCACTGTGATATAGTGAACAGTAATGAAGCATTTAATTGACTCCCAAGCACTTGATCGACCGTTAATTGAAACGCTATTTGCATCAGCAAATAGTCTAGAGAAAACGCCATCGGATTCACTGTCTGGCAAGATTATGGCATCATTGTTTTACGAGCCAAGCACGCGTACTCGTTTTTCATTCGAGTCTGCCATGCTGCGTCTGGGCGGTAGCGTGATTACGACCGAGAACGCCAAAGAATTTTCTTCAGCATCCAAAGGCGAAACAATAGAAGACACCATAAAAATTATGAACTTCTATTCGGACGTTATTGTGCTGCGTCATTTTGAGGAAGGTACTGCTAAGCTGGCCGCTGCTGTATCGGACATCCCTGTTATCAACGCTGGTGATGGCACTGGTCAACACCCCACACAAGCGCTACTCGACCTATATACGATCCAGCGTGAGCTAGGACACATTGACGGTGTTCGTGTTGCGCTTGTAGGGGACCTAAAGCATGGCCGAACAATTCGATCTCTTGCTTATTTGCTGGGCAAATACGAAAACGTGTCAATCGACTTTGTTGCTCCTGCAGGACTGCAGGTTGGTGATGACATTAAGGAGTACCTTGATAAGCACCGCGTAACGTACCATGAAACGGATGACCTATTATCAATTATCGGTGACGTCGATGTCGTGTATCAAACACGTATTCAAAAAGAACGTTTTACATCTGAAGACGAATACCTAAAATACAAAAGCTTTTAAAAAAATCGATAATGCCACCGTAGCGAAGATGAAGGACGATGCTATTATTATGCACCCTCTGCCCCGTGTTGACGAGATTCTCCCTGAGGTTGATAGCTCTCCAAAGGCAGCCTACTTTAAGCAAGCCAAATATGGGCTACTTGTGCGCATGGCGCTTCTACAATACTTGCTTACTACCAACGACTAACGTAGCAGCTGTTCACGCTTCATCAGCCGCTTACCAGCAGCGTTTGCAATAATCCATTGAAGTACTGCAGCGCCGACAATCAATAGCGCAAGTGGCCATGTGTTCTGCCAAGCAGGTGTTGTAAAGTCAAAGAAGTCACGAGCAAAGCTTAACCCAAAGCTTGGTATGACAACGGTGACTACGCTGATAATATAAAATATTCTCGCTAGCCGTGCCGTCCGGTTATTCTTGACATCGAACATTCGCGGCACCAAGAAGACAAGATATATACCGAAGAACGTTGCGACAAGGACAGTCGTCGTTGATACGCCACTGGGGTCAAGTGGGTGAAGCATGCGAAGCACTGCATATACAATGGTGACTGTGATGCCAGTAATCACAGCTATCGGAGCAATAGCGAAGAGGGTATCTTTCCAAAAATATTTTGGAGACAAGCGGTGACGAGGTACAGGCGCAAACAGCGTCCACATGACTGTCGGGAGTGTCACAAGAAATATATTCATGAACGTAATGTGGCGAGGCTCAAATGGATACACAATGCCGAAAATCAATGTCGCTAATAGCAGTACAACGCCGTAAATAAGTTTGTGAAAGAATAGCGATGCAATAATCTCAATCGCTTGCATGATACGATTGCCTAACTTCATCCCTAGAGGAAGGGAATTGAACGAGTTATTCATCAGGACGATATCGGCAACGCGCCTCGTTGCCGTTGCACCTGCATACATCGCCACACCCAAATCAGCCTTCTTAATCGCGAGTGCATCATTAACCCCGTCTCCGACCATACCAGTAAAGTAGCCCAGCCGTTTAAACGTTTCAATCAGTCGCTCCTTTTGCTCGGGAAGAACGCGCGCAAAGATGGTTGTTTTTCGAACAGTATCGTCCCACTTACTGTCGGGCAGTAGCGCAAGTTCTGCTCCTGTAATAACCTTTCCGGGGTGATGAATGCCAACACGCTGTGCAACGTAACGTACCGTATTAGGATTATCGCCGCTTATGACGCGAATACTCACGCCATTTTTCTGGAGGTAGTCGACTGTCTTTTCAACTCCTTCTCGAAGCTCGTTTGTCAAAATAATAAGACCGAGCGGTTCACCAGTGCCATCCTGTATTTTCTTCAAACTCTCTGTGTCGGTAAGTTCCGCAACGAGTAGCACACGCTTGCCCTGATTTGTCAGTTCTTCAATGCGCTTGTAATGGGTGTTCGACAAAGGAGCAACCTTGTCGACAAACTCTGGCGCTCCCATCAGAACAGATCGTGTTTTGCCGTTAATACGTACACTCAAACCACTCATTTTGCGGGCTGATGAGAATGCCAAAACGTCTTGTACCTCGTACACGCTTGATACGGTCGTCGCGTTGATAATCGCGTCACCTGTGCTGTTACCGCCACTTGTTTCTCTTGCGACAATCCCCACAAGCTCAGTTGCGTATGTCTTTTTTGCATTAAAGAGTTCGAACGATTCAAACTCCACCGTGTCACTCGTCAGGGTCCCTGTTTTGTCTACGCAGAGTATATTAAGAAGCGCCATCGCTTCAATCGCACCTAATTTTTGCGGCAACACACTGGACTGCGCCAGGCGGAGCGCACCAAATGCGAGCAATAGGGAACTAGCAAGCAATAATCCCTCAGGTACAACTGTCACGGCGGCGGCAGTTATTGTTTTAAAGATCGTAATAGCATCGAGTCCAGAGTAGTGATACACGACGAATATAAGCACTGCCAGCAACAACGCACCCCAGGTAAGCCAGGTAATCGCACGGCCAATCGCTCGCTGAAGTGGTGTTGGGCGCGGCACGTAGCGCTTAAGCGTTGCAGTCATAACACCAACCTTTGTTGCTGCGCCGACTGCTATCACGCGAGCTTTCGCCGACCCAGCCATTGCAACGCTCGCCGCATATACCGTCGTACTTTTTTGCTTATCAACTGCAGCAGATTCGCCAGTCAACATACTTTCATCAACTTCTAGACCATTACTGGTGAGTAGTGTTGCATCGGCCGGAATCTCATCGCCTGCCTGCAAAAGAATGATATCGTCAACGATAAGTTGGTCAAATGCGACCTGGTGTACGCTACCGTCTGTATCGACACGTCGTGCAAGAGGCCGATTTAATAGCTCGAGTTTTTTTAGCGCGCGTTGAGCACGAACCTCTTGAATGATCGCAAAACAGGTATTAACGACAATGACAAAAGAAATAAAAAACGCGTCACGGGGGTCGTTAAGTAATAAGAGAATACATGCGAGAACTAAGATCGCGATCACAATAGGTGATGCGAAGTTGCGACGCAGGATAACCAAAAAATCTCTCATATCCTTCATCTATCATAATCGCAACGTCCGCATATAGCTAGGGTAGACTCCCTTGAGACATTGCCTTATGATAGTAGTAAGTATTTTTATAACAATCACACGATAAGATAGGGCTTTATGGCGACAAAACACGCTTCCGCGCATGCACATGTACTAACATTCACAGCCAGACAAAAAAGAATTGCGCTTATCGTTGTCGCAACAGCTTTCGTCATGGACCTACTTGATTCGACAATTGTTGACGTTGCGATTCCTTCCATACAGGCAGACCTCGGCGCAAGCTTTGCCTCAATTCAGTGGCTCGTTGCGGGGTACTTACTCGCGTTTGCTACATTCCTTATTACAGGTGGTCGCATGGGCGACGTCTTTGGCTACAAAAAGATATTCCTTATTGGTGTAGCAGGATTCACGATCTCTTCACTCCTCAGTGGCTTTGCATGGAGTCCAGAAATCCTCATCCTCACTCGTATCCTCCAAGGTGCATCGGCGGCGCTCATGGTTCCTCAAGTGATGTCGACAATGCAAATCATGTATAAACCGAGTGAACGAGGAGCTGTGAACGGCTTGTTTGGTGCGATTGGTGGTCTTGCGGCATCACTAGGTCCTGTAATTGGAGGACTCCTCTTACAAGCAAATCTGTTTGATCTTGATTGGCGTCCGATCTTCTTTATTAATGTACCTGTCGGTATTGCTGCCTTTTTCTTGGCAATAAAATACGTGCCAGAAGGTCGTTCACCACATCCATTAAAGCTCGACTTTATCGGAACATTCCTAGTTGTTATCACATTAAGCCTCGTTATTTACCCGCTTATCCAAGGTCGTGAATACGACTGGCCAGCATGGACATTCGGTATGCTTGCGGCCGCTATACCAGCGTTTCTGCTGTTTATCTGGTCGCAACGACGTAAAGATAAGAAAGATGGATCAGCACTGGTGCAGCCATCACTGTTTAAAGTAAAATCATTTGGTCCTGGCCTACTTGTCAATTTGCTATTCCAAATTGCTATGGCAGGCTTCTTCCTGACTTTTGGCTTGTTTACGCAAATTGGCCTCGGCTTTAGCGCAATTCATGCAGCAGCAACTGGGCTACCAATATCTGTGGGTATTACGTTTACAATGATTGTTTTGGGCCGGTCATTGATTCCACGCCTCGGACGCCGAGCAATATCATTGGGGGCAGCAATCATGGCGTTCGGACTGATTATTTTGACAGCGACAATATTTATGATCGGTGTCGACGTCAACAGCTGGCAACTTGTTCCAGGCCTCATTATTGCTGGAGTTGGTATGGGCTTCTTGTTTGGTGCGCTATACAGTGCCGTCCTTAACGGTGTTGATGTAAAACATGCTGGTTCGGCGTCCGGAACGCTGAGTGCCGTCCAGCAGGTTGGTGGCGCAATCGGTATCGCAGTGATTGGTGTCGTGTTCTTTGGACAATTAACTTCTGGCGCGGCAACTCACTTTGACAGTGTCTCACCACAAATCAAGTCAGAGCTAACGAGTCTTAATGTACCTGAATCTGCACAGACTGCAATTATTGAAGGTACAAAAGCATGTTTTGTCGATCGTGCACACGAAAAAGATTCAACCGTTACACCAGAAAGCTGTAAACTACTCGAGGCGAATACTGGTGACTCAATCCCCGGGTTAGTTGATATCGTGACAGACAAAGTCAAAGAAGCAAATACGATCAACTTCCAAAATGCCTTCAAGTGGGCTGTGATATACGAAGTTGGCTTTGTTGCCCTGACGATCGCATTGACGTTCTTTCTTCCTAAGAAGTTTAACCACGACGAGGCTATCATAGGCTAGTAATGAATTACCGCTATTCAACAACTCAAGCACCCGCAATCGAAGATTTGACACATACACTGTCGCATCATCTTTCTGAGGGCAAGACCGTTTTTTGGCTTGTATCGGGCGGCTCTGCCATTGCAATTGCCGTTGCCGTTGCAAAGGGTCTACAGGGCGTTCCAACCCATAACCTTACTGTCAGCCTTGTTGATGAGCGATATGGTGACATCGGACATGCTAACGAGAATTGGCAACAGCTGCTTGACGCAGGCTTTGCAGTCGCCGACGCAACACTGTACCGTCCACTCATTGGGGCGGATCGTCACGATACCGCAATGGCGTTTAGTAACTGGCTTGGTGATCAATTTGGACAATCTGATTACTGCATTGGCCTTTTGGGTATTGGCGCAGATGGCCACACATCTGGTATAAAAGCCGGTAGCGTTGCCACTCAAGCCGAAGGGTGGGCAACTGACTACGTATGGGATGATTACGAACGAATTACCACGACATTTGACGCAATCAAACGACTCGATGAAGTTGTTATATATGCCATGGGCGCAGACAAGGCACCTGTGATCCGCGATCTTTTGCATCACGACGTTGACCTCAACTCTCAGCCTGCCCAAGTGCTAAAACACGTCAACAAGAGTACACTATATACAGATTACAAGGAGGACTAACATATGAAAATCGCTATCTCTGGACTTGGTCGCATGGGCGGTCAAATTGCACAAAAACTTGCTGAGGATGGACACGAGGTTATTGCACATAACCGTAGCCGTGAGCCAATTGATGAGGCCGTCTCGCACGGTGCTATTGCTGCATATGAAAAGGCCGATGTTGTATCTACCTTTAACGGCGAGCCTGTTGTGCTGTGGATCATGATTCCAGCGAGCGTGATTGAGGCTGAACTTGATGACTGGCTGACACTTCTTCCTGCGGGCAGTATTATCATCGACGGAGGTAATAGTGATTACCGAGGCGATCGGGCGCGTGCTGATAAGGTAGCCGCTGCCGGTAGCGTTCTTCTCGATATCGGCACTAGTGGTGGTGTATGGGGATACGATAATGGCTTTTCTATGATGGTGGGTGGAGATAAAACCGCCTACGAATCACTCGTTCCTGCACTTGATACCCTAGCGCATCCTCGCGGTGGTCATCAGTTCTTTTCAACGAGTGGAAGCGGTCATTATGTCAAAATGGTTCATAACGCAATCGAGTACGGCATGATGGAGAGTCTTGCCGAGGGCTACCGCATGCTCAAAGAAGGCCCGTACAATGATATCAACCTCGCGAGCGCAGGGGACATATGGCAACAAAGTAGCGTGGTCACTTCATGGCTCAATGACCTCACACGACAAGCACTTCACGAAAACCCAACTCTTGAGGGCATTGAAGGTGTTGTCGCCGAATCCGGTGAAGCTCGCTGGACACTTGAAACTGCGAACGAACTTGGTATTCCACTTCCCGCCATTCAAGCATCGTTTGATGTTCGCCTTGCCTCACAAAAAGGGAATATATCACTTACTACAAAGCTTCTTGCAGCTATGCGTAACAAATTTGGTGGCCACAACATCGACGGCAAGCAATAAGGTTTAGAGAGGCCTTTGGCCTTGGGTGCAGCGCCGGACAACATGCATAATTCTTTTTTGAAGCGTAACATCTGTCTTGGCGTCGTATAGCCACTGTAGCGTCGTACGTTTGACAGAGTCAGAAAGCCCGTCAAAGAAGCGACGCGCAGATGCATTCACAGCGAATGCTTCCTGTAACGACTGAGGCTCAATCAAGTTATCGGAGTTATTCAGCGCATCCCACGACCCGTTCTGCTGGGCAATCTCTATGGCAGCTAGGCCAGCTCGCATCATCAGACCTTCGCGTTTTAGATATTCTATATGTTCTTTGTTTATCTTGGACCACACACTCTTTGGCTTGCGTTTACTAATATACAGCTTGCTTTGTGTGTCCGATACCTTACCTGGGCGGCTATCAATCCAGCCAAAGCACAAGGCTTCTTGAACGATATCAGCCCACGAAAGCGAACGGTGAGTGCCTTTATCGTATACCAGCCAGACTGCCGATTCCGTGTCGTGATGATCCCGCAACCACTCACGCCACGCACTGCGGTCTTTGGCATAAAAGTGTGGTGCTGTATCCATATCACAATAATACCAAATCGCCAGCAGGAAAGAATAGTGACGTATATCGTACAAGCTTAAAATAACCTGAGCAGAGGACGGACCTCTGCACGGATAAAGAAAAGCCCTCCGGTTGGAGGGCTTGGTGGAACGTCAATTTTCGACTAGGCAGTGATAGACAAGAGTGTCCAGTTACCGCCATGGTTGTCACTACGCAGGCGATAGTTCGCGCGGCCATCGCTGAGTGTCAATATCTCTGCAATACGTCCACCCTGACGGATCAGGCATCGCAGACCTGCATCCAAGAATTCATAGGTCGCGCCTTGGTATACCATACGGCGTGGGTATGCAGCCAAGTCCTTTTTGAATCCCATTGCTGTTACTGATACGAGTTCGTTGATTTCTACACGGTTCATTTGTTTATTCCTCCAAGAGATATAGATTTTTATATAGGTAACGCAAAAATGCCGACACGAGGTAATTGGTCGACGAACGGACGTAGTGGAGTAGGTATTTCAGAGAAGAACAACCGGCCGTTCAGGGCGTTCCGTTTACTGAATACTTGTTTGATTTGTACGAATCACAGGGGCGCTTGGGAGCAGTATTGGCTACCAGTGTGCATATGTCCGCGATAGTGAGATTAAATCTCGAAGGAAGTGTAGACTTCTCGCATAAGTCTGTAAGTGAAAAGGTATTCCCACCAGTACCTACATGACTGTACTTAGTATACACCCAGCTATGGAATGGGTGTCAATACATATCGTTCATGGTTATGACGATAATCTTTACAAAATATGTTAATTATGTTACGATTTGATGGCTACGTGGATGACCGTCATTAGAGCCCTGGAGCTCCGGGCTCCACTGACGCAGCTCATTCACATCCTTAGCCAGACACGCAAACCCGCGCGCCTGAATGCACCACCGATCACCCGAAAGGTGAACACCATGCACAACCGAATCATGAAGGCCCTGGCAACCGCCGGGGCTATCGTTCTCGGGTTGGGTCTGAGCCTCGTCACTGCGACGAGCGCCCAGGCCACTACTGACCCGATCTACGTCGAGGTCTCCATCGAGATCTCGCCGGCCACGTGTGACGTGGGTGAGGTGGCGAGCGTCAACCTCGACACCCTCAACCACGGCGAGGTCACCTCGACGAGCGGACTCACCGGACCGGGGACGTACTCGATCACCATCACCGCCGACCCGGACGCCCAGTTCGGTCCCGACGGTGCTCTCGGTGGCTCGAAGACGTTCACCGGACCGCTGGCCGGCCCGCTGGACTGCCCGGACGACCCGCCCGCCGATCCCATCTACGTGGATTCGTCGATCGAGATCTCGCCGGCCACGTGTGACGTGGGTGAGGTGGCGAGCGTCAACCTCGACACCCTCAACCACGGCGAGGTCACCTCGACGAGCGGACTCACCGGACCGGGGACGTACTCGAT
>JAKQOF010000020.1 GCA_029565375.1 bacterium | reverse complement strand
CTCATTACATTTCTATGAATTTATATCACTATCAGAGGTCGATTATAGCAAAGTATCGACGACTAATCAAGGTGATTAGCGATAATTATTAAAAGTCACAGGAAAGTCAAAGTCAGCACCTCGTACAGCTTGCATAGCTGCCTGTAGTTCGTCCTTACTTGATCCAACGACGCGTACTGCTTCACCCTGAATCTGTGGCTTAACTTTTGGTACAGCTTCACGGAGCAACTTTGTAACTTGTTTTGCCTTGTCTTGGTCAAGACCAGCGATGAATGGTACTTCTTGTGTCGCTTTAAGATTGGATGTGACAATTGTCTTTGATAGATCAAGTACTTTACTGCTCAGTTCACGTGCAGACAGCTTTTTGCGGATGATATCTATAATACTTTCGATCTGCCAGTCATTAGCTCCAATGATCTTAAAGCCCTTCTTATCTTCCATCCAATCGATCTCGGCCGGTGTGTTTTTAAAGTCGTATCGACCAATGATTTCCTTTTGTGTTTGTGCAAAGACGTTGTTCATCTCGGCCTTGTCATACTCGGATACTATATCAAAACTAAATGTTGCCATACCTACAGTATACCAGCAGATTGATATCAACACCTCGGATATGTTAAAATCTACCAGAGTGTGCCGCGATAGCTCAGTTGGTAGAGCGCATCCATGGTAAGGATGAGGTCCTGGGTTCAAATCCCAGTCGTGGCTCCATATAGGTCTTGATTACACTACTGTTATCAGATAGAATAAGTCAGGTACTTCGGCAGTAACACGCCAGTATATGATGCCGCTTTAGCTCAGTTGGTTAGAGCAGCTGGTTTGTAAACAGCAGGTCTACGGTTCGAGTCCGTAAAGCGGCTCCACATGCTGGAATCGTGTAGTGGCAATCACGGAAGACTGTAAATCTTCTGCCGTAAGGCTTCGTAGGTTCGAGTCCTACTTCCAGCACCAAATAAATACGCTCATCGAAAGATGAGTTTATTTATTTGGTTATGCTTGCATTTGGACCTCTTGTATCTGATAATAGTGCTTTGTATGGACACAAAATTTGATATTCCGAATAAACGTCTTGAATTAATTTTCACTGAAGAAGATCGTCGGCAACTACTTGCCGGCATCGCTCTATCGTCAGCAAGTCACGACAATGTACCCCCTGTATCGGCAGAGATGATGAATCTTCGCCTGGTCGGTAATGACTTTCTTCAAAACAGAAGGGCGCCACGCCCACGTAAGCTCAACGGATCATTAGTCAGTGTCGGTGTTGCACACCCTGATGAACTCGTAAAAGTATTCGTATCCCCTGTAACAATTCGTAAACGAATTAGTACGGAGCATATTCGCATTGATCACATTACTGGTCACTTTAGTGCCATGCCAAGAGGCGGCATTGACTTGTCTTTCGAATCGCCTGATGTTGAATAGCTCTTGGTACTATGCTACCTTGTACATATGACAGAACAACAATTTACACCAACCGGCTCAGAGGCCCACACTCCAACACAAGAAGAACGAGAAGATATCGCTGCATCATTATATGTACGCCGCCCATCTGTTGATAAGCCACACAAACCAACGCAAGTAGAGTTACAGGACATCGAGGACTCACTCAAAGGTGAAGATGGTAGCCCATCAACAGTTCGCAGAGCCGCTGACATTGCTCTACGCAACAGAAATTTATAGTATTTCTACATTACCACGCGACGAGGCTGCTTAACGCGCCTTGCCGTTATTTGCGGAATAATCATTTTCGCTGATTTTGCACGTAACTTATTTGCCAGTTCTACCTGACCTGTGCGTTCGTATGCGTCGGCAAGAATGTTCAGTGTTTGAGGAATAGGATCTAGTTCTACGGCCCTTTCTAACGCTTCAATCATCTTCTTTGCGTTGTTCAGCTTCTCTTGTACCTTTGCATACGCAATATGACGTGAGGCTAGTTCACCATCAATGGCAAGTGCCTGTTCAAAGGCTAGCGCAGCCTTGTCATAATTTTCTGTCTCGTAATAAATAAGGCCGACGTTATGAAGGCTGCTTGCGCTTGGCTCTAACGACTGTGCAATCTCAAAACACTCAATAGCATCCTTAAACGCCTGTTGTTTTGCATACAAAATACCTAAACGGTTGTACGCGCTGGCGTTGCGTTCGTCGACACGAAGAATAGTCAGTAGTGCCTTTTCAGCGCGTAAGTACTTGCGATCAAGCAGCGATTCCTGCGCAATAGTCCATAATTGGTCTAGTTTTTCAGATAATTTAGAGGGTAAGTCAGTCGCGACTTCCTCGATTGTTTGTCGTTGCACAATCGCCCACGTACCCAGAATTGCAATGATGATAAGGCCTAACATGTATACAAAGTATTATACCACAAGCCGCGCTAGACAGAGGCGGATGTTGCCGTTTGCTTGGATTTGTTTGTGCGCGTATAACAAACTGTCAATCTGAGCAATTAAGCTTTCTTGTGGTTTTGCACTGATACTTTTGCGCAAAATGCTGGCAGCGTCCGTAAGAAGCAACAGTGCGCCCTCACGGTCGTCTTTGTACTTGTGTGCGACGACTAGTTTTTTATAGGTTGGCGCTTGCAAAAGGTCGCGTGCGTCACGGACAATGGCTGAGCGTGTCTCAAAGTACTCCTCATTTGATACCAAACGTGTTAGTTCAGCTGGCCGTCCATCAGCCATAAAAAGCAGTTGCGTTCGCTTTTGTGCATCAGTGATATGCAACTTATCCAGTAACGTATCAGTCTGTGCACGCGTTAACAGTCGTAATTCCAGATCTTGAGTACGTGACGTAATTGTAGGCAGAAGCTTTGACGGTGTATGTGTCGCAAGAATAAAGTACGTTCCCTCTCCAGGCTCTTCTAGCAGCTTTAAAAAGGCATTCTGTGCAGTGTGAGCCATTCGTTCGGCATAATCAATCACAATTACTCTGTTGCCCGTTTGTTTTGTTCGCGTCTGCATGTACAAACGGCGGATACTATCAACGCTGATTGTGCCTTTGTCGATATCGACTTTCTCGTCCTTTTCAGGCAATACCGTAATCACTTCATTGCTAACTTGGTGGGCTATGTAGTCAGCAACTGTTCCAAGACCTACTCCCACGGCGCCAGTCAGCAGCAATGATTGGGGCATATCACGTAATAAATGCGTCAGGGTGAGTTCGCTGGTTGGATGAATAAGTGGCTGAGTCATGGTTATTTTGCCTCGGGAAATATGTCGGTAAATGCAGTCGGAATCGGTGCTTCGAATGTACGTCGGTCACCTTCAGGAATAGTAATCTCTAGGCTTGCAGCGTGCAGATACAGGCGGTCAGACTCTTTACCATACACTTTGTCGCCTTTAATCGGAGTCCCGATGTACTTCATATGAACGCGTAACTGGTGTGTACGGCCAGTTCGTGGCTGCAAGCGGACAAGCGCGTTCGTTTTGGTTGAGGCAAGCACTTCATAGGTTGTTAGCGCGGCTTTACCTTTTACATCAACACGGAAGGTACTTGGCGCAGATGGATTACGACCGATCGGAAGGTCAATCTGGGCTTTAGCGAGTTTCGGGATACCATCAACGATTGCCATGTACGTTTTTTTTGTCTTGCGATCAGCAAATTGCTTTTGTAGCAGTGTTGCGGTTTCGGCGTTACGCGCGCCGATCATGATACCGCTTGTATCACGATCAAGGCGGTGGACGATGCCCGGACGGTTTGTGTCTGCATTATACGTGCTGTAGCGTGCAAAGAAGCTTGCGACGGTGAATTCATCGTTCATTGCGCCCTTACTGTGTGACAGCACGCCAATCGGCTTGTTAATAACCACGACATTGTCGTCAATGTATACAATCGGTAGCGTACTTTCGCTAAAGTCGGTTGCATCAGGGATAGCAACGGCAATTGCATCGGACTTGATGATGTCTGCTTTGGGCGATGTCTGCACCTCGCCGTTCACTGTAATGTGCCCAGCTTTTACGTGCTTTTGCCATGTGCTGCGTGATATGTCGGGAAAGCGTTCTGATAGCTCCAGATCAAGCCGTGTCTTGGGTGACTTTACGGCAAACAAATAGACTTCTTTGCCATGGTACGGCAATGCATAGGTCGTTAAGTGGTCGTTCGGGTTCTCAATTACATCACCAATAACATCTTGTTTATGACTGTGCACTTGATCTAACACAAAATCGACGTCGTCTTCGGCAGTGTCGTCGTACAAGATATAGTATTGTCGCTTGGCAAAACGAAAGCCAACTAGCGTGTTTGTCGGTGTAGGATTGGTGATCTGCAACATAGACACGTGTCGAGGCACATTCTCGTCCCCCGCCGCCTCAAACTTACGCAAAATCGCGATAACATCGCTGCTTGATACTTTGACCATTAGACAAATATCCTTATAAAGACAAATTCGTGCTCATCTTCAGAGTTATTTTTGATCATATGCTCAACGTTAGCGGGAAACACGCAGACTGTACCGGGTTGGTACGTATACTCGCCGTCACGATCCGCAACTATCCCTTCGCCTTTAATCACATACATAATCTCTTCAATACCATCATGTAAATGCCAGTCAAATGACTTACCCGCTGGTAACCATCCGTGTGTCATACCATGTACGTTGCCGCTAGGTGTTTGCGCTTCGTCAATGTACAAACGTCGTGAGCCAGATCCGCCATGCGCATCTTCTTTTGGAATATCGCTTGCGTGTTTTACGGTGATGTTCATTATCGTCGTAGTCCGACCGCTTTTTGTGCACGAAGCAGTGTATCACCAGCAATTGGCTGTAAGGCTGACTCTGATTGTTCAAGCTTTGCAATGACTGCAGTGTCGTCAACGGCAGCTAAACGTTGCTGGAAGTCAGTCAAAAAGCTTTCTACAGCGTCTGCAACAACCTTTTTAAAGTCACCGTAGCTCGATTGACCTTCGTATGTGTCACGTACTTGCTGCAAGGTGACACCCTGTAGTAATGCAAGGATTTGCAACAGGTTACTGATACCCGGCTGGTTTTGTGGATCAAACTTGATGCTTGCAAGGTCGTCAGTGGTTGCACCCATGACTTTTTTGGCTGCAGCAGACGGCTCGTCACCCAAAAAGATAACACCACGTGCAGAATCATCGCTTTTGCTCATTTTTTTGGTCGGGTCAACTAAGTCTTTAATACGCAGGCCTTGGTCTTTACCAAAAAACGCATGTTGTGCTTTTACGGGCTCAGGTACCATGAACGTATGACCGAGCTTGTTGTTAAAGCGCTCAGCTATATCGCGAGCAAACTCAAGGTGCTGTGTTTGGTCTTCGCCAACTGGAATGTACTGCGCGTCATACAAGAGAATATCTGCAGCCATCAGTACTGGATAGTTAAACAGACCGACACTTGTTCGATCGTCGTTTAGCGAACCTGACTTGTCTTTAAACTGCGTCATACGTGTCATCTCACCCATACCCGTAAAGCAGTCGAGGATCCATGTCAGCTCACTGTGTGCGCTGATGTAGCTTTGACGATATAAATAGATATCAGGGTTATCAAGTGGCAAGCCGGCAGCGACAAACAAGCGAGCATTGTGCAGAATTTGGTCATAGAGTTGGCTGTGGTCAATTGGTGTTGTAAAGCTGTGCAGATCAGGGATAAACAAATTAATCTGAAACTCGTCTGAACGTGTCTTTGCCATGTCAATCATTGGCAAAATCGCACCAAAATAGTTGCCGATTGTTAGGTCGTTATTTGCACGGATGCCAGTGAGGATAACAGGTTTGCTCATTACCCTTCATTATACCGTACTTTGGTCTAATACCAGCGTAGTTGCGGCAGTATCAACCCAACTACCCAACAGATCAGCGTTGCAGCCAATCGATCCAAGTGTCCTGAGCGCAAGTTGCATCTGCAGAGAGTTAAAGCCGCTGTCAGCCTCAATCAAGAACTGCTTACGCCGTTTACCAGACCCTGGGACACTGATTGAGTGTAAGTCAGCAATGTTAACTGCCTGATCCTCAAACGCGCCCAGTGCTTTACGAAGTGACCCTGCGGCGTCATCGTCTGGTACTTTCATTAACATCAAGGTTTTATCTTCCTCTCCTGTCATACGAGCAAGTCCTTGTTCGCGGAGCGACCAACCATAAAAGTTTGTCATGTTAAGCTCGTCATCCTGAATGTCGGCTGCTATCACCTCTAACTCG
>JAKQOF010000012.1 GCA_029565375.1 bacterium | reverse complement strand
CCGCCCGACAGACATAAAAGATATTGTTGGCGACGCATCACGCCTCAAAAACGAACTGGGATGGCAACCAGCTTCAAACATAGCCACGGCCATCAAAGACTTTGTCGCTAACGCGTAATCAAATACTCTGGCAACGTCAGCACAAGTGCCGATAACAGATAGGCTGAGTTAAATTTTCCTTCTGCGTGCATCCCCGCTAAGTCCTTCAGCTCGATAAGTTCAACGTTGCCAATCGATTCTTCAGCGCCGTGTTCGGGACTTTTAACGAGCCGTGCATCCTTTATACGGACAACGTGATTAATATGCGTTATCTTTGATGGATAGACATGCTGCGGGGCAACATACTCTGTCTCACCCGCCTCATAGCCCGTCTCTTCAAGTAGCTCGCGCTTGGCTGCCTCAACCGGTGACTCACCGTCGTCAATGCCACCTGCTGGTACGGTAAGCAGCACTTCGTTGACTGCATATTTGTACTCGTGGAACGTAATTAGACGGTCTTGTTCATCGGTCGCAATGATAACGACGCCGTCTTTCAGACCAACAACACTGTAGTCGTCGACGATGTTTCCGTTTGGCAGTTCAACAGTGTCCTCAAACAAAGACAAATAGGGGGTGTCGTAGATAGTTTTGCGTGCTTTGCGTGTCCAGCGAGGCAAATCGGACACGTTTATACCTTTGTTGATTCGATAGCGAGGTCGTGTTCGACCATCAGTTTAACAAGGCCGGGGAAGTCGACTTTACGCTTCCAGCCAAGTTCTTTCTCGGCTTTTGTCGGGTCACCTAATAGCAAGTCTACCTCTGCAGGGCGCATAAATGCTGGGTTTTGTTTAACGTATGGTTTCCAGTCATCAATACCAATTTCTTTGAAGGCAAGCGTCAAAAACTCTTCGATTGAGTGCGTCTCGCCAGTTGCAAGCACATAGTCCTTTGGTTCATCTTGTTGTAGCATTAACCACATTCCTTCGACATAGTCACCGGCGTAGCCCCAGTCACGTTGTGGCCACAAATCCCCCAGTTCGATATGTGTTTGTAGGCCTAGTTTGATACGAGCAACAGCGTTAGTAATTTTGCGTGTTACAAACTCAACACCACGGCGCTCACCTTCGTGATTAAACAAGATTCCCGATACGGCAAACATGTCGTAGCTTTCGCGGTAGTTCTTGGTGATCCAGTATCCGTACAGCTTGGCAACGCCGTATGGACTGCGCGGGTGAAATGCAGACTCTTCGGTATAGCCCTTTTCAGGACGGTTATAGTCAAGTCCGCCGTACATCTCTGATGTTGAAGCCTGGTAAAAACGAACTTTGTTTTCAGGATCTGTCAGACGAATTGCTTCAAGCATGTTCAGCACACCCTTGCCAGTAATGTCTGCGGTGAGCATTGGGTCTTTGAAGGAGTAGCCAACATGGCTGATTGCACCCAGGTTATATACTTCGTCGGGCTTTGCCGTCTGCATTGCGCGAATGAGTGATGACTGGTCACCAAGATCGGCTTCAATCAACGTAACATATGGGTACTCAGCCTCGGTCGCCTCACGTCGTGGGTTATGTTGTCCACGTATGATAGCGAATATCTCGTATCCTTTTTCGTGTAGAAGCGCTGCTAAGTGACCGCCGTCTTGTCCTGTAATACCTGTAATTAGTGCTCGCTTTTTTGTCGCCTCAGCCATTGTTCAAATCCTCTAGAAATTAACGTTTTTATCAGTGGTAATAGATACCATTATACACTATGGTCGTCCCTAATCTCGCTTGTAGTCGTCTTGCAGGCGCACGATATCATCCTCGTCCGATGGTTCTGCCGGATCAGTGTGCTGCCAGATCTCTGCTACCAATGCGTACGTATCAGATTGTCCAACCAGGCGATGGCGCTCGTTACGATCAAACTGCACCACATCTCCAGCACGTGCGCTGAACAGTTCACCCTCGTCATTATTCATACTTTTGTTGTAAGCGCCATCGGTCAAGAACGCCCAACGCTCAGCACGCCTATTATGGTATTGCCAGCTGAGTCGCTGGCCGGGGCTGACAATCAAAATCTTTGGACTGAGCTCAAGGTCGTCACGACCAAGTCGTGCTTCAATAGGCGTCAGCCCTGGGAAAAACTCTGCAATGAATGCATCGGCGTTATCGTTGTCAAAGCGAAAATACGCACCCCATGGCTTTTCGTCGTTCAGCTCCACGACACTGTAGCCGTTGCCTGCGATGTACTTCCCGACAGCCTCAACAAAACTACTCTTCTGTATCGATGAATCGACATCCATGGTTGATAACTGCTTCAATAATTCAGACATGCTTTACTCCTTATAACCCTATTATACCCTGCTCACGAGGAACGATACCACTGTCCCAGGTGATATACTGGTACTAATGAAAAAGATTAGTATTCTTATCCCTGCATATAACGAAGATGAGGTGCTCGAACACCTATACCAACGCTTGGGCAAGCTTGCAAACGATAACAAGTCATACGAGTTTGAGTTTATGTTTGTAAATGATGGCAGTCGCGACAAAACGTTGCAGGTCATTAAGGAGTACGCTGAGACCGACGAACGCGTAGCTTATGTCAACTTGTCACGAAACTTTGGCAAAGAGATTGCCATGATCGCTGGCCTGGACTACGTGACGGGTGACGCGACAGTTATTATTGATGCCGACCTGCAAGATCCGCCAGAGCTTATCCCCGAGATGATTAAGTACTGGGAGGAAGGCTATGACGATATCTATGCAAAGCGTAATAGCCGAAAAGGCGAAAGCTGGCTGAAAAAAACGACGTCAAAGATGTACTACTATATCTTGCAAAAGTCGACTCACATCACTATCCAGCGTGATACCGGCGACTTTCGCTTGCTTGACCGCCGCTGTGTTGAGGCGCTCAAGCAGCTGCGTGAGTCTCAACGCTACACTAAAGGAATGTTTAGCTGGATTGGCTTTAACAAAAAGGAAATCACCTACGACCGCGACCCTCGCCACGCAGGCCAGACAGAGTGGAGTTATGGCAAACTCGTCAACCTTGCTGTTGATGGACTGACGTCCTTTACGACTGCACCTCTGCGCGTATCAACCGTTATGGGCTTTATAGTTTCATTAATCGCATTCATCTATATCATCGTCATTATCGTGCGTACCCTCCTTTTTGGTATTGAAGCAGCAGGATATCCGTCATTAATGGCTGTCATCCTTTTCTTGGGTGGCGTACAACTACTATCTCTTGGTATTATTGGAGAGTACATTGGACGAGTATTTAATGAGACAAAGCAGCGACCGCTGTATTTTGTAGAGGAGGTTCATGCAAGAGCTCATAAAAAAACACGCTGAGAAACTTCGCTTTGGAGTTGTTGGTATCGCCAACACGGCGCTCGACTTTGCGATCCTCTTTCTGCTTGTTGGGTTTGGACTCGACCGTATCCCAAGTAACTTCGTTTCAACAGCAATTGCATTCATCTTTAGCTTCTTTGTTAACAAGTCGTTTACGTTCAAATCAACAGGCGGCAACGTTAAAAAGCAGTTCGCGCTTTTTATTATCATCACGGTTATTAGCCTGTGGGTAATCCAGCCAATTGTCATCGTTATTGTGTCATGGCTCCTTGGTCCAATAGGCCTTAACAGCGCCATCGTTCTCTTTATTGCCAAGCTGTTTGCAACCGTTGCCTCACTGGTGTGGAACTACATCTTTTACTCTCGATTTGTGTTCAAGAAAGAGTCGTAGCACATGCACATCGCTATCGACGCCCGCATTATCCGCTCAACTACCGGAAGGTACGTCGAACGGCTTATTCATTATTTGCAAGAAATCGACACAACTAATACCTACAGTGTCCTCATTCTGAGTGAAGACCAGGACTACGTCCAGCTGACGTCAGACAACTTTAAGATTGTCGTCGCAGACTTTGACCAATACTCGTTTGAGGAACAACTTGGGTTCAAGACATTCCTTGATAACCTTGCCCCCGACCTTGTCCACTTTTGTATGCCGCAACAACCAGTTCGCTATAAAGGACTGCATGTCACCACCTTTCACGACCTCACACTTATAAAAACATATAACTCCGACAAAAACTGGCTCATCTACCACGCCAAACAGTTTGTCGGCGGATTCGTCTTCAAGCGTGTTGCTCGTCCCAGCCAACATATTATTGCCGACAGCCAATTCACCAAAGACGAGCTGCTGGCATACACGGGCATAGACGATCAAAAAGTGTCTGTCGTTTATTTAGCAGCCGAGAGTTCAGCAACTGATCCTGAGCCGTACGAGCAGCCGTTTAAGCAGTTTATCCTATACGTCGGCCAACAAAGTGATTATAAAAACATTCGTCGCCTTGCCCATGCTCATCAACGCCTTATCAAAAGATACCCCGACCTTGGCCTTGTTCTCGTTGGATCTAAAAACGCAAAAGCGCTTAACAACGAGCAGTTCTTTGCTGAAAAAGGGTACAAGAACATTGTTTTCACAGGCTTTCTCCCTGATACGCAACTTGAATGGCTGTATAGCAATACTGCCGCCTATGTCTTCCCGTCACTCATGGAAGGCTTTGGACTACCAGGACTTGAAGCGATGAACCACGGTGCCGCTGTTATCAGCAGTAACGCAACGTGTCTGCCCGAGATATATGGCGACGCCGCTCATTACTTTGACCCGTACGACACGACCGACATAGCCCGAGCGATTGATGAAGTCATTGATAACAAAAAACTACGTAAAGACCTGATTAAAAAAGGACATGAGCGTATCAAGCTATACTCGTGGCAACGCACCGCCAAGCAAACACACGATATCTATCTTAATGCGCTAGGGATAAAAGACTAAGAACTTGCTTGCGCGATAGTGATCTTGCGCTCAGCACCTTCACCCTCTGAGAAAGTGCGAATATCACTGTACTCGCTGGCGATATGATGAACAATTCGCCTGTCTGCCGCGTTCAAACTTGCAACATATGAGTCGCCGGTCTTACGAACCTGCTCGATCCATTCGCGCGCTTGCACGGCGACACGTTCTGCGCGTTGCTTTTTGTAGTCTGCAATATCAATATTCACGCGGGTGAGCGCAGCACTTTGGTTGCGAAGCACTGTGCTGACAATATACTGGAGGCTTCGAAGTGTCTCGGCGTTACGGCCGATTAATAGACTATTAAACTCGCTTGATGGTACAGAAAGTTCAATCACATCCTCTTCACATGTCGATGACACGGTTAGGTTTGCGCTAAAAAACGACAACAAGTCTTCAAGATATTTTGCCGCAAAGCGTATTGATTCTTCTTGATTCATTATGATGACCCTCCTTTACCCTGTTTGCTCGGGCGAGTGTCCTTTGCAGTAATACGGATAACATTTGCCTCTGTTGCCACCTTGGCACGAGCTTTTGCTGTTGCCTTTTTGCCCGGTGCTTTTGGCTGTTCGTCGGCAATTTCTTCAAGTTCGTCTACATCCTTTTTCAGAATATAGTGTTGTTGCAAGACGGCAACAATATTTGAGACGACGTAGTAAAGAACAAGTGCACCAGGAAGATTAAGCATAATCACCAGCATAAAGAATGGTAAGAACTTAATCATCTTGCCAGTGACAATAGCATTCATCTCGCTCTGATCAGTCTGCTTGCCTTCGGCAGCCTCGGCCATAATGTCACGAAGTCGCTTCTTGTTGGCCTGTGTCGGCATAGTTTGCTTAGACATAATGTACTGAGTAACAGCGGCGGCAATCGCAAGAATAATCAGGTAGATATTAAACCCGCCGGGCCCGCCAATTGCGTGTGCCGTTAGGTCAACAATACCGAGAAACTTTTCGTTGAAGTTCTCTGGGTGAGCGATAAGTTCCTGAATCGGGCCAATACCCTGCATAAAGTCGTAGGTGTATTTCTCAATCTGATCGCGGTGCAGCGTAAAAATTTGAATCACTTGGTAAAGAGCGATAAAAATAGGTAGCTGGATAAGAAGAATGCCAATTGAACGGAATGGGTTTACGCCGTTTTTCTTATACAAGTCCATCATCTGCATACTTTCAAGCTGACGATTACCCTTGGCCTCCTTTTTAATCTTGGCAAGTTGCGGTTGCAGTTTGCGCATTGCCGTCACTTGATGAAGTTGGCGTTTGACAAGTGGCCACAACGCAAATCGTATCAGGACAGTAAATATGATGAGCGCGATACCAAAATCGCCCCCTGGAATCAGGCTATAAAGTCCCATCAAGAGGTTAAAAATTGGCTGGACTATTAATATGTCAAAAATGTTCACGAAGAATTAATACTCCAAAATACGGTTATAGCTTCTTGTATTATATCAGTTTTACGGTGTTTTATATAGCTTTGACCGCTCAAACAAGTCTTCAATTTGAGCAGCTAATTCATTTGATGGCATTGTAAGGAGCTCGCTCGACAACACAATAATAACGACATCGAAGTTTTGCGAAAATCGTGGCATTTGCTGACGGATATACTCGTACACACGACGGCGAATCCGGTTGCGACCAACAGAGCTTTTGTGTACCTTTTTACTCACAACAACAGCAATGCGCGAGTCTTTGCGTTGTGAGTTTGGACTCGATTTAAGAGTCGCAACACGAGACCGAATAACTTGGCCGTTTTTATACACATATCGCAGACTGCTGTGTCCGTGAAAGCGATTTTTGAATGGAATCATATGCACCAGTATACCGTATATGTCGTCCGCATTAAGTAACCCTTTACGTATTACACTTTTTGTCCGGCCAGGCAAAAAGTGTAGTAAACAAAAACCACCCGTATAGAGTGGCTCTGTTGCTTGTCGTCAGACTAAGCAGTCAATCGTGCGCGTCCGCGAATACGGCGACGCTTGATAACGGCACGTCCCGCTTTTGTAGCAATACGTGCACGAAAACCGTGCGTTCGAGCACGATGACGTGTGTGTGGTTGGTAAGTTCGCTTTGGCATATCTTATCAAGGATACCTAAATTAACCCTTTTTAGCAAGTCAAAACTTGAATTATTTTGATATCGATTATTTGATATAGAAAACTTATCCCCACAAACAGTGTCTTTATCCACACAATTACAGGGGTGGTCTAGTATTGTGTATAAGTCGCACCCCTATACCTCCCCTACCTGTCGATGCTGTTCGTGGTTGTGGAAAACCCTGTCTCCATAGTATAGTTATAGGTACTAATCCAGTGTTTTTAAGGGAGTTAAATATGCATCACGCGTTGTGGCAAAGTGTGCTTGGAGAAATCGAGTTATCGGTATCACATGCTACTTTTACGACGTGGTTTAAAAACACCGAGCTTGTTGATCAGAACGACAGTGGTATTGTTATTGCCGTCCCTAATATCTTTGCCAAGAAGCAATTCGAGGTGAAGTTTAATGACCAAATAAAAACAGTTTTGGCGAAGAACGGTATTACACCAAAGCAAATCACCTACACAATCACTACAACCGGCAAAAAGACACGCATTAGTCGTGAAACAACACCCCAACATACCCAAAATGCTGACGACCTACTCCCAACTTCTGTTGCCGCAACTAATTCAGGTTCGACAAATCCCCTTCCCGCGCAAGTCGGTGGCCTCAACCCACGATATACGTTTGATAACTTCGTTGTCGGGTCGAGTAACGATCTCGCCTACACCGCCAGCCAAGCTATTGCGGCAAACCCTGGTGTAAAATATAACCCACTGTATTTATATGGTGGTGTTGGTCTTGGTAAAACACACCTTATGCAAGCAATTGGTAACGAAATTATAAAATCACAACCTGGCGTACGTGTACTATATATAAGCGTAGAAACATTTTACACAGAATACCTTAACTATGTTCGTTTTAAGAAAAAAGGGTTTGAAGATAAGTACCGTAATATCGACGTTCTTATTGTTGATGATATGCAATTTATCGCTGGTAAAGAAAAAACTCAAGAGGAATTCTTCCATACTTTCAACCACCTTCACCAAAACAATAAACAAATTATTATCAGTAGCGATAAGCCGCCAAAAAGTATTCCCACACTCACCGAGCGACTTCGAAGTCGTTTTGAGATGGGAATGACTATTGATGTTCAAATGCCAGACTTTGAAACACGTTGCGCAATCCTAAAAGCAAAAGCGAGCCTGTCGGGTGTTGAGCTTGGTCAAGAAACAGTTGAATATCTTGCAAATAATATCAAAACAAATGTTCGTGAACTTGAGGGTGCTCTCAACCAACTCCTTGCGTACACCGAAATGCGAGGTATTAGTCCTGACATATCGACAGCGGAGGGGCTTCTTGGGAATGTTCGACATTCTCGCCCACAACATATTACTAGTAAGCAAATTATCGAGCGGACAGCTAAACATTTTCAGTTACATGTTGATGAGGTGTGTGGGTCAAAGCGTGATAAACATATTGTTGTTCCGCGACAGATTGCTATGTACCTTCTTCGTAGTGAACTTCATCTTAGTTTTCCAAAAATTGCTGGTGAACTTGGACGTAAAGATCACACAACCGCGATACACTCTGTTGAAAAGATAGAGAAAGCAATAAAACTCGATTTTCTTATTCGTGAACAAGTTGCGTCAATCCGGGAGAAATTATATGCGTAGTAGTATTTTTACTTGGGTAAAAAATGTGAACAACAAACGCAAAACTATTGGTATAAGTAGTGTATGGGTATCCCCTAGTATTACTAGTAGTGTGTTATGTATTCACCAAAACAATGGAAAACAGGTAGTTATACGAGTTGTTGAACACATTTTTACCCAGGTTTTTACCACAACAAAACTACCCTATTCACCTCTGTTGTTTAGTAGTTATACCTATTATCCACACCGCCTATTATTAGAACCAAAAAAGAATATTTAAAGAAAGGTAATAACAATGGAACTAACAGTCACACAAGAAAATTTAGCCCGTGCACTTACTGCAGTAGGACGAGTTGCAAGTACAAAAACACAATTACCTATTCTTAGTAATATTCTTCTTCGAACAGATAAAAACAGGCTTCTTATTGCAGCAACAAATCTTGAAATAGCAACAACACAGTATATTGGCGCAAAAATTAATAAACCTGGAGCTATTACAATCCCCGCTCGGCTTGTGTCTGAATTTATATCAAATCT
>JAKQOF010000096.1 GCA_029565375.1 bacterium | reverse complement strand
GTAGTTGTTGCCTCGCCACAAGCACCGTCTGCTGCGTATACTTTTTTTGCCGCACAAAAGCCGCAAGGGGACTTGGACACGACCGATTACACACCGTACCCAGCCAGTATGCAGCAGAAAGTTATTCAACCACTTGATTCGAGCCTAACCACTAGCGGAAAGCCCCTGTCAGCTGGTATAATGAACCTTGCAAACGATGCCGATTTGTCAATCGAGACAATCGCACGCGAAGCAAACCGCATTAATCAGCAAAATGGTAGTACTGGTGAGGTGGTTGTCTCGTTGCGATAGTCGTAGGAGAGTGGCAAAAAGCACATAATCGGGAGTGGGAAGCTGAGCGTTATGCCGCCAAACAATCAACCTATACCTTCAACGGCGCCGGCACCCGGTGGTATTCCTATGATACCTCCGTCTCAACCCATCACCAGCAATCCCGCACCGGCGGCTCAAGCTGCGGTTACTCCGCGTAATCCCAACTCGACACAAAATACGTTGCTGCTTTCAGAGATGCGCGACAGTATGGTAATCATGGCCGACGGATCGTTCCGTGCAGTTGTGGCCTGCAAGTCAATCAACTTTGACCTGATGAGTAGTGCCGAAAGAGAAGCCGTTGAATTTAGCTATCAAAACTTCCTTAACTCGCTGACACATCCTGTTCAAATCCTGATTCGGTCACAACGTGTTGATATTGGCCCATACATCGAACGCTTGACTAACATTCGCAAGTCACAAGACAACATGTTACTGTCTGTGTTGATGGAAGATTATATTGCGTTTATCGACCAGTTGTCACAACAAGCAAATATTATGAACAAGTCGTTCTTTATCGTCATTCCTTTTTATTCAAACGGTGATGGGGCAAGCCTGGTTGATCAAGGCAAGGGCTTCTTCTCAAAGCTGCTTCCGAAACCAAAAAACACGACAACAAAAATCGACGCTACGACGTATCAAAAAGCAAAAGACGAGATAAAAAACCGCGTTGATGCCGTCACGTCTGGTTTATATCAGCTTGGTGTGCAAAGCGTACAACTTAATACCAAAGAGTTGGGCGAGCTATATTACAACAGCTACAACCCGGACACTGCCGTTCGCGAACCGCTTGGTAACTTTGAGAATGTCACCGCAATGTATGTCAAAAAGGGGATTGGCGATGCCATTGCCGCTGAGTTAGGAAAGGCAAGTTAATGGCAAAAACTCGCGACCCCATTGATATTGCTGCACAACAGCGTGCACTCGAACAGAGTGAAGTTGAACAAGCATTTTTGAAGGGTGTGACAACACTCCGTGATTTGATTGCGCCAAGTAGCATTGAGATTCATGCCTCGCACTTTCGCCTGGGGACAAAGTACGGGCGAACCATCTATATCTATGGCTATCCGCGCGAGATATACACGGGCTGGTTGAGCTCACTTATCAACTTTGACGAAGTTCTTGATGTCAGCATGTTTATTTATCCTGTTGAAAGCCAAGTGGTACTGAACAACCTCCGTAAAAAGGTGACGCAGCTGGAAGCGTCGATGTCGATCAACAACGAGCGCGGTCGCGTGCGTGACCCAGCCATGGAAGCAGCTATTCAAGACGCCGAGGAACTACGAGACCAGCTGCAGGTAGGCGCAGAGCGGTTCTTCCGCTTTGGCTTGTATGTCACGTTGTACGCCGATAGCTTGGACGAGCTAGGGTTTGTGCAACACAAGATCGAAACCCTCTTTGGTCAACAGCTTATATTCAGTAAGGTAGCAAGCAGCCAACAAGAGCAAGGCCTCAACAGTAGCATTCCGCAAATGACCGACCAGCTGCAAATTCGACGCAATATGAACACCGGTGCAATCAGCACGAGCTTTCCATTCACCAGTGCCGACCTGACCCAGGACAAGGGCGTACTATATGGCATTAACATGCACAACAACGGACTTGTTATCTTTGACCGGTTCTCACTCGAGAACGCCAACATGGTTGTCTTTGCTAAGTCTGGTGCAGGTAAGTCGTTTACTGTCAAACTTGAGGCCCTTCGTAGTATGATGACAGGTAGTGAGGTCATTATCATTGACCCAGAAAATGAGTACCAAAAACTATCCGAAGCAGTTGGCGGAAGCTACATTCGTCTGAGTCTGAACGCTGATACGCGTATTAATCCGTTCGACTTACCGCGCGTTATCGACACCGACGAAGCAGACGACGCCCTACGTGCTAACCTGGTGACACTCCACGGACTCTTTCGTTTGATGCTTGGTGGCACACAAGTTTCGCCACAAGGCATACCAATGTCCGCACTGAACCCTGCAGAAGAAGCAGACCTTGACCAAGCGCTCATTGATACGTATGCACGAGCTGGTATTACTAGCGACCCGCTGACGCACAATTCTCCTCCTCCAACTATCGCAGAACTCTACGACACACTTCTTCACATGGGGGGCAGCGGCCCATCACTTGCGCAACGCCTACGCAAATACACGACAGGCACGTTCGCGGGTATCTTTAGCCAACAATCAAACGTTGATATTAATAACCCGATGGTTGTGTTTAATATTCGTGACCTTGAGGACGAACTGCGCCCAGTAGCAATGTATATCGTCCTGTCGCACATCTGGAACATCACTCGTACTGATCAAAAGAAGCGTATGCTGATCGTTGATGAAGCATGGCAACTGATGAAGTACGACGACTCAGCCAACTTCTTATTCAGCCTGGCAAAGCGTGCCCGAAAGTACTACTTAGGCCTGACGACAATCACCCAGGACGTCGAAGACTTTATGAGCAGTAAAATGGGACGCGCTATTGTCGCCAACAGTTCTATGCAGCTGTTGTTGAAGCAGTCGTCAAGTGCTGTTGATGTGCTGTCTGATGTCTTTAAGTTAACAGACGAAGAAAAGAAGCGACTGGCTAACTTCCCAATAGGACAGGGGTTGTTCTTTGCGGGGCAAAACCACGTTCACATCCAAATTGTTGCCAGCGAAACAGAAGAGAGTCTTATTACAACCAACCCGCGTGCTGCGCAACAAATTACTGACGAAACAACGATAGACCCAAATACTAACACAAGCGCGCCGTAACTGGATGAGTGACCGTTATGGTTAATCGAACACCCAACACACGCGAAGAACAAGACGACGCCTACAAACCCGGGGCACTGGAAAAACACGAGGAAGCTGCGGCAGGTGGTGCGCCAATGGCCGAGAATAACACCTCTAGCCAATCGTCAAGCACTGCTTCAAACGTTGCAAAAGACTCAGCAGCAAAGTTACTTTCTACTGTTCAGCACGCCGAAGCCGCACCGTGGCAGTTGAAACTTGCCGCAACCGCTGCGGGTGCTGCCACAAACAAAATGTCATTTCTGAAAAGACTTGGGCCTCTAGCCGGTATCCTTGTTACTGTTGTTGCCATTATTGCGTTTATATCAGCGATTGCCGGATCAGCGTTACTATTCATTCAGACAAAAGCCCTGCTTGGAACGGCGCTCAATGTCGCCGCACCGGCACTAACACTAACGTCACAAAAGATGCTTGCATACAAGTTAAACGCAGTAAAAAACGCCTTTACTGAGTCATCCGATGGAAAGTGTAATTTAAAATGTAAATTTGGCACCATTGACGACACAATGCTGCGCAACTTGCGTGCAAATGGATTTACAGTCGAGACGACCGAAAAGAAGTTCGGTGGTCGTCATGTCATTAAGTCGTTGACATTCCCCGGAGAGAAACTCGCGATTACTAATGGTGATGATATGACAAAAGCGATAAATGATCCGCGTTTGGCGGCAATGTTTAACAAAGTATTTAGCTCCAAAACTGCGTACTTTCTCAACAGTAAGTTTGGTAGCACGTTGCGGCGGTTGGGGCTAGACAAATTACCCAAGGTGACAGGGGATACGAAAGAGAAGGTTATTGCATCGTGGCGAAAGGCGCTTGGGCTTCAAGGAGCAAGCGCGTCAGTTGACCCAGATGTAGTTAAAACCGCACAGGAGCGGGCTCGTAACGGCCGACTGAAGCCTGCATTTGCGGCACTAGAAAGTGCCAAGCTAAGTCCAGCTTTAAAAGCAGCGAATGCCATTTCTGGAGCATGTACAGGGTATAACGCAGCAAAGGGTGTAACTCTCGCTATAAAGGCGGCAAAAATTGCCACAGCCTCTACATTTGCGATGGTGTTCCTTAACCTTGCCGACCAGCTTGCTTCCGGAGATAGCCCACCACCAGAAACAGTTGAGGTAGTTGCCAATCAGTACACACAACTTGATATGCGCCAGACCATTACAAATGCCGACGGTAGCGTGAGTCCGAATCAATACTATATGAGGTCTGGGCTAGACTCAAACGCACTCACATCTACCATCAATGCGGACGATCCCGGAACGCTGTCCGAGCAAGACAGGCGGTCTTCAATGAGTCCTACAGGTGACATACCAAATGCGCTCAGCCAACTGACTAACCTGATATTAGGCTTCGCAGGCACACTACTGGTTGCTCATGGCGTTTGTATTGCAGCAAACTCATTAGGGACGATCGTGCAATGTGGAACGGAAATCCTTGATCTTGTCGGTGGTGTTCCAGGCGCCGTTGTTGGCGCAGGCGTTTGTGCAACAAAACTTGCTGCCAGTGCGGCTGCAATGATCATTATCATGGCTCTTGTCATTGGTGCAAGTACTGATTCACTTGTCAACGATGACCTATCAAGCTTTGACGAAAATACGGTTGGGCCACCAAACGGCGCACTCCTAAGTAACGGATCGTCACGCATATATACGAACCATGCGTACTCGTACGGGCTCACTACAGCTACACCTGCAGAGGTAAAGCAATATACCCTCGACACTGCACCAATCCAACAACACATCGCCGCTGTAGACAGGTACGAGGCACAGGCGACTCCATTTGATATCACCAACCAATACTCATTCCTTGGCAGTATTGCAAAGACGCTCAATGTTACCGCTTTCACCACAAACTCATCGTCGGTCATGTCATCAGTCGGATTGATTGGCTCGATTATACCTAATGCGTTTGCAACCCTGACGTCAAGCGCGAGTGCCGAGACCGGCGTCCTGACAGCCGACAGAAAAGCCGCTAAGTTCTCCCACTGTACTGACACAGCATTGACGCAGTTGGGTCTTGGATGCGACTCGTATGGTAACGAAACCGCGGCAATGAGCTCTGACGAGATGAACGCCGACATAGATGTCACTCTTGATTACATGATGAATAATAATTATGTCAGCAAAAACACAGGTAAGCCGCAGGGCGACTACAAGCAGTTCGTTGACAACTGTGCAAACCGAATAGAGCCAATGGGAGAAACGTCTGCCGCAATTGATAACCCATTAATTCCGGACTACGACTGGAAAATTGGACAAAAATGTGTCGAGAAGTCAGAACAGCTAAGCAAGTTCCGTTCCTTCACTATTCAATACGCAGCCTATGAGACTATGGACAAAAAGAAAAGTCCAAAGGCAGACACGAGCGCGGTTGATGGCACAAAGCAAGAGCTTGCCCAGGCAATCA
>JAKQOF010000069.1 GCA_029565375.1 bacterium | reverse complement strand
GTATACGACTCGGACGAGCAAGATGAATACGACGAATCGCTTCAAAAAGCTGCCGTCTTTACGTCACACAATTAAGGCTGTGAACGTGTAACTTGTATGCCAGGTATGCCCGATTCGAATGCGTCGGGTTTATCAATCGTGACCGTTGCTTCTGTAATACGTGTGTCCGCCAGAATATGATGTATGATTTCGTCGGCAAGGCGCTCAATCAAATCAAATGAGTTGTTTGTTGTGATCGCGATAATATCATCACGAATTTTGGAATAATCGACAGTATCGTCGACGTTGTCTGATGTGAACGCGTTTGGTGTATCAACTTCAAGCGTCAGGTTGATAATAAAGTTTTGTGGCGTTGTTTTTTCATGGTCATAGACACCATGTGTAGCGTTGACAATAAGGTCTTTGATATACATTTTGGACATATGTGTAGTATATCACCTGAATAATGTTGGAGTCCTCTGAGAGGACAGGGCGTGCAGACCTTGCACATCACCTGTCCTCTCAGGACGACACTGCCACCAGGGCAGTGGCTGGACCCTTCACGGCGCTTCAGAGCTTGTTGAGCCACTCCTCGACGGCTCGGTCGTAGGCCGAGATGTAGGCGGCTGCCTCCCGCGCCAGGCGCAGACGTGTCGCGCTCGACAGTTCCCCGTCTCGCTCCAGTTCGTCTATCACGTCACGATACTGGCTGGGGCTCGTGAGGATGCCGACGAATGCGCGGTTCTTCATGGCCGATCGGATGAGCGCATGCCCTCCGATGTCCATGTTGGCGGTCGACGGATTCCCGACGAAGTCGTACAGGTTGACGACGACCAGTTGGAACGGCTTGATGCCGTGCTTCGACATGTCGCGCCGGTGATCTGCCAGGTCACGAGCTGCCAGGACGCCTCCGAAGATCATGGGGTGAAGCGTCTTGACGAGCCCACCCAGGATTGCAGGGAAACCCGTGAAGGTTTCGACCTTGGTGACCCTGACCTTGACCTTGGCATCCTTGATGAACTTGGTCGTTCCGTCGGTCGCAACGAGCCTGAAGCCCAGTGCGTCCAGCGATGTGACCAAGTCCACGAGTCCGGTTGTGTCAGACACTGACACAAGTGCTCTGTCTACGTAATCCATGAAAGGTTCTCCCACCTCTTTCGACCGGAACGGTTCCGGTACGGATTCATTTTCTCAACTCTGCCTATTATCAGCAAGCATAAGCTCTTTGGATAATTACCTTGCTGAGAGGGATTATTTTTCGTATACTTAAAGAAGTTTATGGCAGTAGATGTAATTGTAGGACTTCAACGCGGCGACGAAGGCAAAGGTCGTTTTGTTGATATGCTTGCACCTGACTACGATATTGTCGCTCGCTTTAATGGTGGCAACAATGCAGGACATACGGTTGTGTTGGCGAATGGTGACGTATTGAAGTTACATCTTGTACCATCTGGTATTGCTCATCCTGGTAAGGTTAATATTATTGGTCCTGGAACACTTGTTAATCCTGTCAAACTTGTTGAAGAGATTGCAAGCATTGAAGCCAAAGGTATATCGGTTACACCACAGAACTTGAAGATGAGCTCTGGCTCGCACCTCATTCTCCCCCATCACATTTGCGACGACGAGATTCGTGAAGCTGGCGAAGGTCGCCAAGGCAGCACTAAGTCTGGTATCGCACAGGTATCATCATTTAAAGCGATGCGAACGGGTATCCGTAGCGAGATTATCAAGAACGACCCTAAGGGTCTGCGTACATTGGTATATGATGCGTTGATGTTACAAAAGCCGCTTCGCAAAGCTGCAGGGCTCGATCCAATTGACGAGGCCAAGGTCGCAGATGACTACGTTGCAAGCACTGAGGAGCTTGGTAAGTTTATTACCGATACGGTTTTTTACATTAACCAAGAGTTGCGCAAAGAAAAGCCAGCAAAGGTATTGGCCGAGGGCGCACAAGCATTCTTGCTTGATATCGACCATGGTATGTATCCATTTACAACATCCTCATCAACAACATCTGGTGGTGTATCAACAGGACTTGGCGTGCCGCCGTCATTTATCGGTAAAATTATTGGCGTTGCCAAAGCGGTTCAGTCACACGTTGGTGGCGGTCCATTTGTCACAGAAGTAACCGATGATGATGAGCTTGCACGCCTGCACGGTGACATGACGACTGTTGACGCCGAGTACGGCACAACAACTGGTCGCAAACGTCGCTTGGGATATTTGGATCTTCCGCAGATTCGCCGTGCGCAAATGGTGAATGGCGCGGACGCAATGATTTTGTCAAAAGTTGACTGGGTGCCACGTTACGGTGACAAGATTCCTGTATGTGTTGCCTATGAACGCAAGGGCAAGACGCTACACATTGCACCCGACTCTGCGCGCAAGCTTGAACAGTCGACACCAGTGTATGAATACTTACCTGCTTGGACAGAGAATATTCAGGACATTCGTAAGTTTAGTGATCTGCCTAAAAACGCTCAAAACTATGTAGAATTTATCGAAAAGCAAACCGGCGTACCCGTGTCGGTTATTGGTGTTGGTCCGAACCCAGACCAGATTATTATCTGCAATACATAACAAGGAGTTTATATGACACAGTCCGCCGGTAATGCACTTATTTCGGTATTTGATAAAAATGGTATTGTGGAATTTGCTCAGGGACTAGCCAAGCAGAATTGGCACATTTATGCGTCTGGCGGCACGGCGCAAAAACTTCGTGATGCGGGTGTTGATGTGACTGATATTGCCGACCTCGTTGGTGGCGAAGCTATTTTGGGACATCGTGTCGTCACATTATCACGCGAAGTGTATGCGGGTATCTTGGCTGACAAAACAAAGGCCGAGGACATGGACGAACTGAAGCGCCTTAACATTCCGACGATTGATTTGGTGTGTGTTGATATGTATCCACTTGAAGAAGAGATTGCAAAATCAGGGGCGACCGTTCATGACGTGATTGAAAGAACAGACATAGGTGGTCCAACGCTGCTTCGCGCCGCTGCAAAGGGACGTCGTATTGTGCTATCTGCTGGCGATCAGCGTGAGGATGTACTGGCGTGGTTAAACGCAGGCAAACCTGATGAAGCAGACTTTTTGGAACAACTTGCTGCTCGCGCAGAATATGAAGTAACGCGTTACACTCTGACGCTCGCACAATATCTTAATCCGACTGAAGTTCGTGGTGTTGTTGCCATGCTTGATGCAAAAACAAAATATGGCGAGAATCCACAACAGGCAGAGGCTGGCTTTTACGCAGACAACCGCGTTGCTGTTGATCCACTTGGCCTTGACCAGTTTGAACACGTCCAGGGTATGCAGCGCAGCTACATTAATATGACTGATATCGACCGTTTGCTGCAAATGATTACACACGTTGCAGCTGGCTTTGAGCGTAACTTTGGCAAAGTCCCATCAATCGCAATTGGCGTAAAGCACGGTAACGCCTGTGGTGCAGGTGTCGGCGCAACATTAGTCGAAGCCGTGCAAAAGATGCTTGAGGGTGATACCCGCGCAATCTTTGGCGGTGTCGTAATGATTAATGGTCCGATTGATAAAGACGTTGCCGATACGCTCATGCACTATGCTATGGACGGCGAAACCTCACGCCTCCTTGACGGGGTTATAGGATCTAGCGTTACTGACGAAGCACTTGAAGCGTTGTCACGTAATAAGCTACGAGTTGTCGTTAATCCTGCACTCGCCAATGTAGATGCCTCGTCCCTCAACGTTGCACCAGTTATTCGTCAGGTTCGTGGTGGCTTGCTGTCTCAACCTAACTACACATTTGTTGCCGATCTTTCTGCAGACTATATGCAGTTTCACGGCGACGTAACCGACCAACAAAAGCAAGATATGATTCTTGGTTGGGCAATAGGCAGCACCAGTAATAGTAATACAATTACGTTGGTCAAAGACGGTCAAGTAATTGGTAATGGCGTTGGCCAACAAGACCGTGTTGGTGCTGGGCAACTTGCGCTTACTCGTACGACAACCAACTTTCCTGCAATTAAGAATGATGGCGATAATGTCACGGTCAGTATTACGCTCGACAAAAAGAAACTTGCTGGCGCAGTTGCCTACAGCGATAGTTTCTTTCCGTTCTCTGACGGCCCTGAACTTCTTGCCAGTGCAGGTATAACGGCTATCTTAACGTCAAGTGGCTCTGTCGCAGACGAGACAGTCATCGCAGCACTCACCAAAGCTAATGTCAGCATTGCAATGCTACCTGACTCAGTTGGCCGCGGATTCTTTGGGCATTAGACTGCCTCTTAGTCGTCGCTTCGCCACATACTATTCATAATCCTGCTTCACGCCAGGTCTGAACAAGGGCCCCGGCGCCTTGTCAGACTTGGCCTCCAGGGGATTATTCGTAGTACGTAGTGAAACGACTCTAGCGCTTGTTATCTTCGGTCCACTCACGTGCGTTGTTGAACATTTGCATCCATGGGCTATCGCTTCCCCACTCACTTGGGTGCCAAGATAATTGTTGGGTTAAAAAGACACGCTCTGGGTGTGGCATAACAATTGTTGCACGGCCGTCTGGCGTTGTGAGTGCTGTAATGCCGTCTGGTGATCCGTTGGGGTTGCTTGGATATGTAACTGCAACTTCTTCTGTACCGTTAACGAACTGCCATGACACAAGGTCTTGGTCGAGTGCTGCTTGTTTGTTCTCAGTAGCGAATACCGCTCGTCCTTCGCCATGCGCGACGGGTACAGGCAAGATTGATCCTTCCATGCCTTTAAAGAAGATCGACGGTGACTCGTTAATACGAACGTTAACTAAGCGTGCCTCAAATTGTTCAGACGCATTCTTCAAGAATCGTGGCCACAATTCTGTACCTGGAATAAGCTCTTTGAGCGCAGATAGCATTTGGCAGCCGTTACATACGCCGAGCGTAAAGGTATCTGGTCGTGCGAAAAATGTTTTGAATTGTTTGCGCAGACTGTCATGGAACAAAATTGTCTTTGCCCAGCCTTCGCCTGCACCCAGGACGTCACCGTATGAAAAGCCACCACAGGCAACCAAGCCGACAAAGTCTTTGAGGTTAACCTTTTTATCAAGCAGGTCTTGGATATGAACATCGACACTCGTAAAGCCGGCTTTGTCAAAAGCAGCTGCCATTTCGACTTGGCCATTAACACCTTGCTCACGGAAGATGGCGACTTTTGGTCGGTCTGTATATTTTTTCTTTGACACAGCGAATGTTGTCTGCGCAATAAGCCCTGGGTCGTCATTATTTTTAATCGCGTCGAACTCTTGCTTCGCGCCAACGGCATTGTCGCGCATACTTTGAATTTCATAACTTGTTTCGGCCCACCATGACTCCAACTGAGCACGACTCTGCTCGTATATAACGCCGCTACTATTTTTGATCGTGAGTTGTTGGCTGTCATTTACGCTACCGACAATATGAACAGACTCTTCCAACTCTTCGCGCAAATAGCGAATAACGTTTTCGCTGTCCTTGTACTCAATTTGTATTAACGCACCCAACTCTTCGCTAAAGAGCATCGGTAACGGGTCTGTGTCTGTAACAAGGCTCACACCCTTTCGCCCTGCAAACATCATTTCGGAAACCGCTGTCAGTAACCCGCCGTCTGAACGGTCATGGTATGCAAGAATTTTGTCGTCTGAACGCAGTTGCTGAATCGCGTCAAAGAATTTTTTCAAAAGCTCTGGTGCAATATCCGGTGCGCTGTCGCCGAGCTGGTTGTAGCTTTGTGCGAGTGCCGATCCGCCCAGACGGTTTTTACCCAGACCAAGGTCAATGAGGACAAGCACGGTATCTTCACCATCTTGCAGCTCGGGCGTAAGAGTCTTTTTAATATCGTTAACAGGACTAAAGGCTGTAATGACGACAGACATCGGTGATGTCACCGATTTTGACGTGTCGCCGTCTTTCCAAACAGTGCGCATGCTCAGTGAATCCTTACCAACAGGAATAGTCAGCCCGATTGGCGGACAGAAGTCTTCGCCAAGCGCTTTGACTGCATCGTAGAGTTTTTCATCTTCGGACTCGTAGCCTGCGGCAGCCATCCAGTTGGCGGACAATTTAATATCAGATAGTTTTGCAATTGATGCCGAGGCTATGTTGGTAATCGCTTCTCCTACTGCCATACGTGCTGATGCGGCTGCGTCAATTAACGCAAGTGGAGGTCGTTCACCAATTGCCATTGCCTCGCCGGTTTTACCGGTAAATGAACTTGAGGTGACAGCCACATCACTGACGGGGACTTGCCATTTACCAATCATTTGGTCGCGTACGACCTGACCAGTAATCGTGCGGTCACCAATAGTAATCAAGAATTTTTTGCTCCCTACTGCAGGCACATGAAGCACTCGCTTGACTGCATCATCGAGTGCAATTGATGTGTGGTCAAATGCTGGGAGCTTTGTTTTTTTGCGAGTGATTTGACGTGACATTTTGGGTGGTTTGCCAAACAGGACTGACATAGGCAAATCAACGGGCGCTCCACCGAGTAGTGAGTCGGTGACCACAAGCTGCTGCTCGGCTGTCGTCTCTCCAACGACTGTATATGGACAACGTTCGCGTCGACAGAGTTCTTCGAATGCTTTTAGGTCTTTGTTGGCAACGCCAAGAACATATCGCTCTTGTGCTTCGTTGCACCAGATTTCCATTGGTGATAGCCCAGGGTCAGCACTGGGGATGTTGCGCAGTTCAAAACGCGCACCGACGCCCGAGTCATGGACAATTTCCGGTAGTGCATTCGACACACCGCCCGCACCGACATCGTGGATTGTGATAATGGGATTGTCGCTACCCATCGCCCAGGCAGCGTCGATAACTTGTTGGACGCGTCGTTCGATCTCGCCATTACCACGCTGGACTGACGCAAAATCCAGATCTTCTTTGCTTGCGCCTGTCTGCATGCTTGATGCTGCACCGCCACCCAGACCAATCAGCATCGCAGGGCCGCCAAGGACAATAATTTTTGTACCCACAGGAAGTGACTGTTTGATCACATGCTCGTCGCGAATATTACCAAGACCCCCTGCGATCATAATTGGTTTGTGGAAGCCCCATGTTGTGTTGACGTCAAGCGTCGGTAGTGATTGCTCGTATGTTCTAAAATATCCGGCAAGATTTGGTCGACCAAATTCATTAGCAAAACTTGCTGCACCGATTGGTGCTTCGATCATAATGTCGAGTGCCGATGCGATGCGCCCAGGTTTACCTATGCCGGACTCCCATGGTTGTGGCAGCTTTGGCAACATAAGGTTTGATACGGTATATCCGGCAAGTCCCATCTTTGGCTTGGCGCCACGACCTGTTGCACCTTCGTCGCGAATTTCGCCACCCGCACCGGTTGCGGCACCTTGGGCTGGCGCAATGGCTGTCGGGTGATTATGAGTTTCAACTTTGATAACCAAATGCACTGGCTCTTTGTGGGCGCGGTATACATTATCGCTTGGGTCTGCAAAAAAGCGCTCAGACACATTGCCACGCAGCACTGCCGCGTTGTCCGAATACGCAGACAGAATGTCTTTGCTGTGCGTCTCGTACGTATTTTTGATCATTTTAAATAGGCTTTTTTCAGCCGGTTGATTATCAATCAGCCAATCCGCATTAAAGATTTTGTGACGACAATGCTCACTGTTTACCTGTGCAAACATCATCAACTCCATGTCGGTTGGGTTGCGAGCTAGTTCGCTGTATGCGTCATACAAGTAATCAATTTCGTCTGGTGCAATAGCGAGTCCCAGCTCGCTGTTTGCCGAGATGAGCGCTTCTTTGCCACCTTTCAAGATATCGATCACAATGACAGGTCGCGGTTTCACGTCACTAAACAATGCCGACGCATCGTCAATACTGCTCAGCACCGTTTCGGTCATCCGGTCGTGTAAAAGCGCACCGACGATCGTTCGATTGACCTGTACAGAACTCGTAATGGAATATGCAATGCCGCGTTCAACTCTGTTAATGGCAGAGAGCCCGCTGTTTGCGACAATGTCGGTTGCCTTTGATGACCATGGTGATATCGTGCCAATACGTGGCACGACAAGGAACAACTCGCCCTGCGTATTTGTTCTTGACGCTTCACCGTATGTCAGCAATTGGTTAAGTCGTTTTGTCGTTTCGTCGTCGAGTGCTGCTTTGCTGTCAACAAAATGAATGTACTGTGCTTGTATATCCGTTATGGAACTATCGATTGTTTGTAGCGTCTTTAGTAATTTTTTTTGACGGAATGGACTGAGTGCTTGACTGCCGATCAGCGACAACATTTAACGAACCTCCAATGTATCGCCGGCAAAGACGATGTTTTTTGGTATGATACTGACTTGCTTCGGGCCATCCTCAACACGACCAGCGATGTGTGCTGTAAAGCCAGCAGCTGCCGCAACGTCGACAACTTTTTGCGCGTCCGACGACGGGACATAAATGGCAAATCCTGCGCCCATGTTAAAGTTGCCATACATTTCTTGGTCACTAATCTTCGCTTGCTGTTGGATATAACCAAACTCTGCCGGTACGTCAGGCACGACATCAATAACATAGCTAAGGTCTTTGGTCGCACGCATGAGTTTACGCCAGCCATGACCTGTTACGTTCACCATGTAATGAAGATCAATTGACGCTTCTTGTAACTGGCGAACAAGCGGAACGTAAATAGGTGTTGGAGTCAGGAGTGCTTCACCATACGAACGACCATCGCTCAGTTTTGTCGCAAAGCCATCAGGACTCTCGGCTGCAATCTTGCGAGCTAGCGTCAGGCCATTGGCATGAATACCACTGCTGTTTACCAGCACAATACTATCGCCTGCTTGCAGACGGTCACCTAATACCAAGTTCTTTTTGTCAGCAATAATGCCAACCGCTGATCCGCCCAAATCGATTGTCTCGGGATTAATAATACCTTTCAGCGTTGGTGTCTCGCCGCCGCCCCATGCTGCTTCCGAAAGCTCGCAGGCGTGTGCCCAGCCATTGATCAAATCTGCTGCACGTTTTTCGTCCAGCATCCAGGCAGAGTCTCCGATTGCAAAGTAGGCGTTCACAACTTGTGGCAATGCTCCGACGACAATCAAATCATTCACGACCATCGCAACGGTGTCCTGAGCAATTGAATCGTAGTAGGTTTTGTCACCGAACTCACGCATAGCATCGGCCACTAAGTTTTTTGTTCCCAGACCTTCAATGACGAGCGCGCGGTACGAGTCGGTTTCTTCCCATACATAGGCAGATTCACCGCGACTGGAGACAACTTCGTGTGCATTAAAGGCAGCTAAATTGCCGGCTGTTTGTGCAGCTTTTTTTTGCGCCAAGACTTTGATAGGGTCCATCGCGCTGTAATCAACACCTGACTTTGCGTAGCTATTGTCGTCGACCCTTTTCATCTGTATCTATGGTAACAAGATAGACTGCGTACGTCTATGCTACAGGGCGATTAAATGGAATTAAGTATGTGGTTAAGTCTTTTTTCGAGTCCAATGTCCGGCACTACTTCGACAGGTATGTCGCTTTGTTCATATGCAGCCTGCAACAACTCGCCAATGCGTTCGCGAAAGGCTTGGTCTTCAACACGTGCATAGTCATCTTTATATCGATCCAGTTGGTCAAGTAGGAACACTTTTCTATACGTCGCGTTATATACAAGGTCATCGATCCAATCTTCGATATGAAAATCGTAGTAGCGTAAATACGCATTGCTATCGTGCATGCCTCTGTCAAAAAATATAATTGCATTTGGATCAAGCGTCGACTCGATGTCTGCTTTGCGCTGTACAACCAGCTCTTGAAAATGCTTTTCATCAGAACGCAGTTCTTCAACAGTAATACCGTCCGCTAGATGTGTATCAATGACCGATCGCGCTGCTTCTGGCACAACTTGATAGCCTTTCTCAGAAAGTAACTTAAGAAGCGTCGTTTTGCCCGTAGACGGACCACCAGTCAACACATACCAATTATTAGTTTTCTGCTGTTTCATATTCTGCTAGCTCTTCAAGATTAAGCCATAGTGCAATTTTGCCCCACGTCTCGACTGAATTGTCTTTGTTAATCAGATGAAAGTTTTCAACTCCGCTGCGCTTTGCGAGTGTGCCGTCCTTGTCCGGGTCGTCACCAACAAAGACTGTTCGTGACCGAACATCGGCAGCGATATCCCGATTGAAGACAACCCCATACTGGTCTGCCCAAACAGTGTGAGCTACTTTCATCAGTACCGAAGATGGCTTAACGCGGTGCCCCAACCCTCTTTCGCGCATGGCTTCCTCGGCAATAATATGAGTTGGTGATGGAATACCCCACGACGCATACACTGCGTCAATAAAATCCTTATGTCCAGACGAAAGAATGAGGTCATCGATTAACGCGCCCTCACTTCGCGCCGACTCAATACGCTCTTGCAAATCTAAGTAACCCGGCATAGGACGCGGCCAGGTTGATCCGTCTTCAAATTCAGACCCAACATCGCTAATAAGTACACCAAGTTTTGAATTCACAAATGATGTTTGCAAAACACGTAGTTCTGTCGGTGTTGCATCAGGCGCGAGTGCTTTTACTACTTCCAGTGGCGCGCGATTACGCAGCCCACCGTCACGAACATACTCATCAACAGCGCTCGCTCCAAAAACAACATCGATTGCTTGCTGAGATGCCTGTTCAACGTTAATGCCTGATGGTGATGGTTCAAACGTTTGCGCAACTGTGCCGTCAAAATCTTTTACGAGTAACCGAGCACTTCCGAACGTATCGGGTGTGTACTGAGGTTGCTCGCCGTACGTCACGCTAGGCAGACCTATTCAAATATGATTGCCAGTCTTTGCTGACTTCTTCGTCAACTTTCAGGACAGTGTCGTGTTGCTTTTGGCGGAACGCAGTGTATTTTTTAGCTAGTTGGTTGTCTTGTAGCGCAAGGATCTCAACGGCAAGTAATGCGGCGTTTTTTGCGCCGTTTTCAGGCATGGTCGCAAGTGCAATGCCTGGTGGCATTTTGATGTTTGACCAAAATGCTTCGTGGCCGTGGTTTTCACGTTTGATCGGCACGGCAATCACAGGCAAGATTGTGTGAGACGCAGTCATGCCTGGTAGATGTGCTGATCCACCTGCACCTGCAATAATCAGTTGAAGCCCCCTGTCCTTTGCCTCGGCGGCATAGGCGTCCATAACATCTGGTGTACGATGTGCAGAGATAATGCGGACTTCATATGCAACGCCAAATTCGTCCAGTACTGTGGCGGCCTGGCTCATAATGTCGAGGTCAGAGTCCGACCCCATAATAATGCCGACTTTAGGCGTATTCATTTCAAATCTCCTCCATTAGATTTATTAAATCACGAAGTTTGTGAATCAGTATATCAGGCTTGGCATCTCTGAGTCTTTTTGCCGTACTACCGCCTCCAGTAATCGAGACTGTGTGTAGTCCCAATTCTCGCCCGATCAATGTTTCTTCGCTCGTATCTCCGATGATGAGGATCTCATTTGGTTTATAGTTCGTCGTTTTAAGATAACTAGCAAGCCGCTCCTTCTTTCCTTGAAAATGTGCCGCCCAAAGCGTATCGTTCGCGAGAACTTTTTCGAAGTAATGTTCTAATTTCAGTCTTTTTAATTGCTTAGATATGGCGTTAACATTATGGTTGCTTAATATTATTTTTTTAACGCCTTTTTGATCAAGGTAGTCTAGCACTTCCCGTGCCCCTGAACGTGTTCTTACGTTGGCAGCGCGTGCTTCGTATGCACTATGGAAGGCTTCTGAGTGCTCTTTTGCGGTTTTACCGACGGTCTCTGAATCTAAGCCAAGTTTTTTATACGTATTTGCTATCGGTACCTCGAAGAGCTCTCGGTATTGCTGAATTGTTACTGGAGTGTGCTCCAGGTACGATAAACGTGCGTTAACACCAACGACTATTGCTTGTGTGTCAGAGAATAGAGTGCCGTTCCAGTCAAAAACGACGAGTTTTATCATAAACTAATCAGCTTTCGTGCGGCACGTGCACGCTTGCGGGCCTCTTCAATGGTTGAGGCTGTGGCGGTAATGTGACCCATCTTGCGGTCGATTTTGGTCGGGAATTTGCCATACAAATGCACACTGGTTGCAGGAATTGACAGTGAATCTTGTAGGCCTGTAATAATTGTCGGTCGGTCGTGTTCGCCCAAGATGTTGACCATGACTGCGGCTGGTACAACCATACTGGTGTCGCCAAGTGGCAAGTCGCTAATAGCACGAACATGCTGTTCAAACTGCGATGTGCGTGAAGCCTCGGTGGTGTAATGACCAGAGTTGTGTACGCGCGGTGCGATCTCGTTGATCAATATGTCGCCTGTGTTTGTTAGGAACATTTCGATCCCAAATGTTCCAGCACCCTGTAGTAATTCAGCGACAGAGTTTGCAATTGCAGCTGCTCGCTCATGAATGTCGTCACTGACTGGCGCTGGTGCAAGAACTTCGATGCAAATGTTACGCTCGTGAATTGTTTGCACAATCGGATACAGTGCAATCTCATCACGCATACTGCGTGCAACCATGACAGCAAGTTCACGCTCAAACGGAATATACGCCTCGGCGTATAGTGGCGTGCCGTTAAATCGTTCAAACGCTTCCTTGATATCTGCAGCAGACGCAACGACCATGTTGCCACGTCCGTCATATGCGCCCAGTCGGGTTTTGAGAAGCATTTTGCCGTCAAACTTCTTGAGGGCTTCTATCGCGTCTTTCTCAGACTCAATCGCCACGAATGGCGCAACAGGAATACCTGCGGCTGCCAAAAATTCTTTTTGTGCAAACTTGTCTTGGATAATGCGAATAATTGACGGTGCAGGATTAACGGGTGTACCCAGTTTTGCGATACTGTCGATTGCGTCAACGTCCAGATGCTCGATCTCGATAGTAATGTAGTCTGAACGTTCGGCCAGTTCTTGTAACGCCTTTGGGTCGTAAAGGTCCGCAACAATTTCTTCTGCACCAACTTGTGCTGCCGGGCTGCCAGCGCTTGGGTTAACAACAACTACTTTAAAGCCAAGTGGCAACGCGGCAAGCGTCAGCATTCGTCCCAGTTGTCCGCCACCGATAATGCCAATAGTCTTTTGTGACTCCATGCGACCATTGTAGACTATTGTTTTCGTAAAATGAACTCCAACGGGTCCTGACGCTCGGTCCGCCCCTCCTTCTCGCTGGATTACCAGACTCGAAGTGGGTGCTGCCCCGCCTCGCGCCACCCGAACGCAAACTCTTACAATTGTTTATCTAGCGAGCGAGATGGTAAAATAAAACTAATGAACACTCAACCTATTGCGAGCACTGACTCTACCTTTCCTGGTCAGACAGCTGCCTACCATGGCAAGGTTCGCGACGTATACACCATTGAAGACACGCTCGTCGTTGTTGCAACAGATCGCATATCAGCGTTTGACGTGATTTTACCGCGCGCTATCCCTTACAAGGGCCAAGTACTTAATCAACTGGCTGCGTACTTTTTAGACAAGACGACCGATATTTTGCCAAACTGGTTGATTGCTACGCCTGATCCAAATGTCAGTATTGGACACAAACTAGACCCATACAAAATCGAGATGGTTGTTCGTGGTGGTTTGGTTGGTCATGCATGGCGCGAGTACAGCGCTGGCAAACGTGAGTTATGTGGCGAGGCAATGCCTGACGGTTTGAGCGAGTACGATATGTTCCCTGCCCCAATTATTACGCCATCAACCAAGGCAGCCGAAGGTCACGACGAAGACATCTCGGCCCGTGACATTATTGCGACTGGCCTCGCGACCGCAGATGAGTTTGCGCAGTTGTCACAATACGCCCTGGCATTATTTGCACGTGGTCAACAACTGGCTCGCGATCGTGGACTGGTATTGATGGATACCAAATATGAGTTTGGTAAAAGCGCAGACGGCACAATCTATGTTATTGACGAGATTCATACACCAGATTCATCACGATATTTTTACGCAGATACATACGACGCGTATGTGGCCGATCACAGCCAGCCACTACCACGTCACTTATCAAAAGAATTTGTTCGTGAGTGGCTGATGGCCAATAACTTTAGCGGCAAAGACGGCGAAGTTGTGCCAGATATGTCTGACGACTTTGTTACGTCTGTGTCAGACCGCTATATCGAATTGTTTGAGCAGTTAAGCGGTCAGACGTTTGTCAAACCAGCTGTCGACCAAGACCCAATTGAAAGAATTAATACACGCGTCCTTGATGCACTGAAAGGCTTATAGCTATGAAAAAACTCGCACCAATCGTACTTCCTGCAACATCTGATGCACGTAATTATGACTCTATCGACCCACTGGACAATCGCTACTATGATATCGAGATTGGTCATTACCTGTCTGAACGCAGTCGTGTTGCCTATCAGGCATATGTTGAGGGAGCACTCGCTAACACACTTGCAGATTATGGCGTATGTTCACAGGACATCGCTGATGAGATTGCTGTTGCTGCGTCACAGGTCACTACTGAAGAAGTATATGCCGAGGAAAAGACAACTCGTCATGACATCAAAGCATTGGTGAACGTCATTAAGTCAAAGTTGTCCGAAGAAGCACAGCCATACGTTCACTTTGGTGCGACATCACACGACGTGATTGGTACGGCCAGCTCACTCCAAATGAAAGACGCGATGACTAACGTCGTTATTCCGCGTATCACGACACTACTTCACAGCTTGGCTGAGATCAGCGAAAAGTACGCCGACACAGTCCAAGTTGGTCGCACACACGGTCAGCACGCTGTGCCTATTACCTTTGGGTTTGCCATTGCCGAGTACGTCAGTCGTTTGGGTCAAAGTTTAGAAATTATTCAGGCTGCAACAGACAATCTGTTTGGCAAATTCTCTGGTGCGGTTGGATCATACAACGCACTCAGCGTGTTTGTTGATAATCCGGAAGAGTTTGAGGAAAAGATCGTAACCAGCCTTGGTTTAAAGGTCGCCCCTTACTCTACTCAGATCATTCCGGCAGAAAACATCGTTCGTCTGCTGGACGAGTTAAGTTTGGCTGCCGGCATTATGTCTAATTTGGCACATGACATGCGTCACTTGCAACGGACCGAGATCGGTGAAGTTCGCGAACGCTTTGAACCAGGCCAAACAGGTTCATCAACCATGGCACACAAACGCAATCCATGGAACTTCGAAAACGTCGTCAGTATGTGGAAGGAAGTCACCTCACAAACCATCAACGCACGTTTGAACATCAGCAGCGAGCACCAACGTGACCTGACCGATTCTGCATCTTCACGATTCTATGTGATTATCCCTGCGTCAGTCGTTGCTATGGCAACTCGCCTGAACACCATTATGAACAAACTGGAAGTCGACGAAGAAAACATGCAACGCAACTTGCAACTGACTGGTGGCGCAATCGCAGCAGAGCCACTGTACTTGTTGTTTGAAAAATACGGTCACACAACCGCACACGAAAAGTCAAAAGCCCTCGCCCACTCTGCAATGGAAAGTGGCACGCCACTCGTTGATGTGATTACAGCTGATGCTGAGGCGACGGAATATTGGAACAAGTTTACAGGCCAGGAAAAGCAAATCATTACCCAGCCTGAAAAATACTACATCGGCCGAGCAGCTGAAAAAGCCCGACGAATTGCTAAAAACTGGAGATAACTAAGCTACTCGTTATATTAGTTCGTGATAGAAAGTTGTGTAGCAAAAGGTGGACTGACATGACACGCTCATGTATAATTAGTATTACATTATGGCACCAGTAATAAAATCACTTACACCAAAACAGAAAGCTCAGGTTGAACAGGCCGTTAAGCTGACTGTTAAGAAGTACCATAGAACTCTTACGCGTCTTGCTGCAACATGAAAAAAGTAGAGTTAGGTGAAGCGCTCGCTGCAATCGAACTCTTGCCACACCTTTTGCCTTCTACTGAGCCTATCGGGCCTATCACGAATAAATCTTTAAGAGCGCTGGATGGCGCACTTAATCAACCGTTCACTACATTTGGGGGACGATACCTTTATTGGTATATGTATCATCGAGCTGCCATACTTTTTTATATGCTCGCTAAAGATCACGCGATTGGTAACGGTAATAAAAGATGTGCAGTAGTCATAACAATGGTTTTTCTATTTAAGAATGGCAAGATGCTAGATTTTACGCCTGACGAGTTGTACAGACTTGCTTTAGAAGTTGCTGATAGCAACGCACAAAGTATGCAAAAGATTGTCAAAATTCTGAAAGCAGGCTTCAAAGAGAACATTATCGATCTTCCCGATAGACTCTAGAATCAAAAAAAACTTTATTCCAACTTGAGGTCTTGTATGTATTGTTGAACGTCAACGCTTATATATGCTTTTTCCATCAATTGAACACTCGCATTGAGTGTGTCGACGGTGTCCCATGACATGACAGGCAGTTTATGTTCAGCAATCACACGGCCAGAGTCGTACTCTGCAATAACTTCGTGTAGAGTTTGGCCTGTAAATTCGTGATGATTGTCGATAACAAATTGTTGCACGCCTTCGCCGTGTAGCCCGCGCGTTGCTGGTAATAGGCCTGGGTGTGTGTTGAGGATTCGCAGACTCAGCAGCGGATCAATAACTTTACGCAAGTACCCCAGCAACAATACTAAGTCAACATTAACTGATGAGATCGCGTCGTATATTGCCTGTGCCTCGGCTGGTGTTTGTTCGCCTTTGTCTGCAATGCCTGGATGAGTTATGCCGTTAATGACCAGCGTCTTGATACTCAGTCCCATTGCGTTAAATCGCTCTACCTTTTGCAAAATCCCCGCATCGGGTTTGTTGGTGATGACCAAACAGACATCAGCATTTAACACACCGTTTTGTGTGGCGTGAATGAGTGCCTCTGCTGTGGTGCCGCTGCCTGACGCCAGGATTGCAATACGGGGACGGTCTGACACTACTTTGTTCTCGCTTGTTTACCAATGTCGGTGCGGTACTGCATGCCATCAAAGTGGACGCCGCTTTCGCCAATAACACTGTAGGCATTGGCTGCTGCCGTATCAATATCGTCTGCGACAGCTGTCACATACAATACTCGCCCACCGTTAGTTACAACCGCGTCACCGTCGAGCTTGGTCGCTGCATGGTGAACAAACACGCCGTCAGGAAAGTCTGTATCAAGTCCGAGGATCACGTCGCCCTTATGCGACGACTCAGGATAGCCTGCAGACGCAAAACAAATGGTCAGCGCCGATTGGTTGAGTGTAACGCCGTCAAGCTGTGACGCGTTGAGAGTGCTGTCGGTTGACTTAAGAAGCTCATACACATCAACGCCAGCATTCGCCAGGATTGTCAGGACAACCTCTGTCTCTGGGTCACCAAAGCGTGCGTTGTACTCGATCACCACAGGGTCAGCGCCACGTTGCTCGGCAAGCATGACGCCAATGTACAAAATACCCTTATACGGATTGCCGTCAGCTTTCATACCATCAATCGTTTTGCGCGCTATGTCACGAATTTTCTCGTACTGCGCCGGACTGACAATCGATTCGGGTACTGGCGCATACGCACCCATACCACCGGTGTTTGGTCCTTGATCGCCGTCTTTCAGACGCTTGTGGTCTTGGGCAAACGGCAACAAGACAAAGTCATTGCCATCGCTGAGCGCAAAAGCAGATACTTCAGGACCACTCAGGCGTTCTTGGATAAGGACACCATTGATACCAGCACCATCATACGCGCCGTCAAACATAGCTGTGAGTGTCTGGACTGCTTCGTCCTGTGTTTGTGGCAGTACAACACCCTTGCCACCTGCTAGGCCATCAGCCTTGATGACGATTGATGTTGCCTCGTCGGTAAACTGATCAACGGTGTGGATGGTACGGCTTTTTGGATACGCAATATCGTGGCGCTCCATAAAGTCACAGGCAAAACTTTTACTTGATTCTAACTGCGCTGCAATCTTGCTAGGCCCCACAACCGTTAGACCCGCAGCACGAAAGTCGTCCGCAACACCAGCAACCAATGGCGCTTCAGGGCCGATGATCGTCACATCAATGTTGTGCTCGCGTGCAAATGCCACTGGGTCATCAACATCGACATTAGTGACATTTGGCATGAGCGCCGTCCCCGCGTTGCCTGGCGCAGCGTAGATAGTCACGTAGTCACCAAGTGTTTTCGCGAATGCGTGTTCTCTGCCACCGTTGCCTATAATGAGTGCTGATCTTTCGCTCACGAGAACCTCCTGATTAATACCCTCATTCTATCGTTAATCTGTCCGATAGTCTAGGACGCGTTAATCAGTGTCAAGTTGTCGTTTTGCTTGTATCAAGCGATGTACGCTGCCGGCAAGGAAGTTGACGATATGAAAGTCTGCCGTTCCTTTCTCGCCGTCTGCCATAATGTCTGGCTCGCCAAAGGCTGCAAATTGTTGACGACTTTTTGGTCCTGCATCCTCTACAAACGCTTGTGGGATTTTGTGGCGAACAACTGCCAAATGAGTAGTACGAAATGTAATGAACTCCTCGACGATTGCGTTCAACATATTACTACTTTCACGATCGAGTGATAGGTCCCCTGCTGTGATCATGTCAGCAAGGTTTTTACCTGAAAGTGATTGCTGATGTGCGTTTTCGATTTTTGCGCGGGTCGCACGTGGAAAGTACGGCAACGCCATATCGATGTACTTGGTTTGTTGCTCGGTTGGTGCATGCAGGGCAAGCTCGGTCAGCTGGACACTTGGCATAAAAGCTCCGCTGGCGTTTCGTATGCCGTCAGGATACGTCGCCAGGTATGGTCGAAGTGACGTGTCAAAAACAGTTGCAGACAAACGCATATAGGCCGCCATATATTCTCGAAACAGTTTGAGGTTTTGCTGCGCGGTTTGTAATGTAGGCTGAATGTCTGCTCCTGTTATGTCACCCACAACAATGCCGTCAAGAGATGACGCAACTTGTTTAAGATACGACTCACTGACGTGATGTCCTAGGTAAAAGTCGCGTTCACTTTGTGCGTCTGGCCCGTTTAAATACGTTCGCATATGTCCGGTTGTATTAAACTCTTCCGTATTAACGTCGATAATTAACTCGTAGTCCATACGGTTAGGCAGATTGAACGTCTCGGCTTGATAATCAAGTAACGCGAGGAGTTGTGACGGCGCGTTGACATAGGCATCGCTACCGGACGGCAAATAGCCACCCAGCATAAATGCAAGGTCAAGTTGTGTGACAAGCGCTGTTCGCTCGTCTGTGTTGCCAAGAATTGATTCTGCAGCGTTGTCGAGCAGCGCGGCTTGGCTTTGGCGCAACTGAGCATAGGACAGTGTTCCCTCTTTCACCATGCGCAGCGCGTCGGGCATTGCATGTAAGACGTACTCTTGTGTGGGGGTACGTGTTGGTTGTGGTTCGCGGATGTTCTCTGTAAAGTTTTCATTGTTAAAGAGACCGTCGGGTGTTGGTATATTCATTATAGTAAGCTCCAAATTAAAGTGTAGGGTGTGGCGTTTTTGTGACGTCACTTCGTTGATATGTGGTTTGGTCGCGGCGCGAGATAACAAATTGTGCGCCGCAGTGTGGGTCGGGACATGCGATTGTATCGTCTGATGTCATCCAGTCGTTTGCAACCGTCGGGCGTTGTTTGGCCGGTAGTAGCGGCAGCAGCGCGGCAAGCGCATACATACTGAACTGATTGTTGAGCTCATCAAATATGATGTTCTCGCCCTTGGCAGTAAAGGCATGTCCAATAGTGTGTCCGCACGCAAATGTATGCGGGTCGCCTGTGACTGATACGTCGAGCGTGTAGAGTGTAAATGTGTCTTTCATGATTGTTCTTTCTGATTAAGTCGAAGATCGTTATTGTTGTACTTCATGATTCTTCCATGAGGACCAGTCGTATCGCGTTCATATGAATACACATCGCCGTGGTTGCTGGTTGTGAGCGCCTTGTGATGGCGTGCAAGTGTGTCGTATTCGGTCGTCGTTAACTTCAAGTCAAACAAGTCATCAACTTCGCTAAGGTGTGCTGAGTTGCGTGGGCCAATAATCGCGCATGATACGCCAGGCGTTTGCAAAATGTAGGCTGCTGCGACATTGCCGATTGACGTTTGGTGTTTGTCGGCAATGATAGTGAGCTGCGCGAGGGTATCGTTATAGTACTGCTCGCCTACTTCGTCTATCATCAGTCGGTATTTAATGTGCGAGCGATTTGTTGGATCGTCACCGGGTCGTGCGCCCGCCAGCAGCCCACCTGCGAGCGTTCCGTAACAAAAGATCGCAATATCGTTCTTTTGTGCGAACTCGAGCATACCGTTTAATGGCCGTGGATCAATAAGCGAAAATTGAATTTGGTTTGAAACAATGGGTATATGAGCGTCCAGTAGCATTTGGGTATGAGCACAGTCAAAGTTCGTGAGCCCAATTGCTTCTATGAGGCCTTCGTCTTGAAGCTCTTGCAAATAACGAGCCGCTTGCACGAAGTCGCCTTTGCTATAGTCCCACCAATGAAACTGCACGAGGTGTAACTTTTTGACATTAAGTCGTTTGATTGAGCGTTCGATGACGCGTCTGACATCAGCCATCGTCAGGTCATCAAGCGCATCAAGATCAGGTACAAATTTGGTGTGGACACGCAGTATGTCTGCTTTGTCATCGCCCTCTTGTGCGCGGTATCGTGTCAAAAACTCTCCGACGATTTCCTCGACACCTGTATATATGTCACCGACGTCAAACGTCGTGACGCCATGGGCGACATACGCAAACAAGTCGTCCATTGCTTGTTGTTGGTCGATGGTTCCGTGGCCACCGGCGAGCTGCCAGTTGCCTTTTATGATGCGTGATATAGCATGATTACTAAAATCAATCGTGTGCATAGTATTCTCCAGATGTTGGTTAAAAATGACGTACTAAATTAATAGCTACGCCAACGCCAACGAGCAAAGAGCGGAGATACTATAGCCAGCTGTTTCATGGCTGTACTTTACGCATGTATTCGAAGTGTCCATCCGCAAGTTCTTTTGAACCGCGAGTGACAGTGGCGACGCCAACGCCCAGACGCTTCGAGATTGTGTGTTGTGGTTCGCCTGCAATGAGCGCTTTCACAATTTCGACACGTTGTGACAGAGCTTCTCGTTCTTGAGGTGTCGTTATGCCAATCAAAAAGTCTTCAAGCTCACGTTCGTCTTTAAGCGAGCTGAGAATTGTTATAAATGGTGTAAACGAAGTCATACTCGTATACTAGCACGCTAGTATACTGATTGTCAACATACAATATATATCGCTTATGTTTGCCAGTAACCTAGAAACTATAGTTAAATACATGTAATGACAAGTACGAGTGAACGCCCGTCGGCGTATGTGGGGATTGGCAGTGTTGTTGGACCGGATGCAGAACGGCAACTTGTTGATGTTGCCAAGTACCTCGCGATGTCTCAAAGCGATTTGATGTTAGGTATAGGTGTTAATGCAACGCATGCAGCGCAGATGGGAGATCGGATTGATCCGAGTGCGCCTGGACCGTCATGGAGTCCTGTCGGTGAAGCTGGGTACAAAGCAGCATTAGCTGGTGGTCACGCAGCGGAGGGCGTTATGTCGATTGCGCGTGTCCAACTTGCACCTGAGAGCGTGGCCAACCCTGGCTATCGTGATTATTTTGTCGATCGTACGTTGAATCGCAGTGCAAGTTGGGCAGACGCCGTTCAAATAAACGGATTTGAGCTTGGGGACGGCGAGCAAGATGCCTGGGCTCTTGCTGCTGCAAAACGAGTCGAACGATTTAATGAAACAGCAACGCGCATTGTTGGTTTTGAACTACCCTCTTTTGAATTGTTGTCTGATGAAGAAGCGCAAGAAGTTGTCAAACAGCAATTTGCTCGCGTTGCGTTGGGTGCAGACTACATCGCACTTCACTCGAAAGCAATTGATATCGATGCAGCACGTGCGCTGCTGGATATTGTGTACGCAACGCCTGATCTTGATGGCGTTGGATTTGTGATCGAAGATACAGAGGCAAACGGTGCGCTGCAGGTACTGAAAGAGTATCCGAATGTATCAACGTATACAGAACACCCACGACGTACATCGTCGAGCGCAGGAAAGCAAGATTCACTTGATATTGAAAAAGCACGACAATACGTCGAGGCTGCACTCCGTTCGGTTGAAGCACTTGAGTCTGAAGTTGTCGAAAAATAGGCTTGTGCTGGCAAGCTTGGTTTGGTAACCTAGTATTTGAATATGTCAAAGTTGTCAGCAACAACATCAAAAAATACGCACGGAAATCGCTCCAATGGGGGCGATTTTTTTGTGACCAAAGAGTCTCATTTATACCTGCACGACGGCACAATCTTTGACGGCGTTGCCCCTACATGGCAGCAAGGTGCATTTGTTGGCGAGGTTGTCTTTAATACGGGTATGACAGGATACGTCGAATCGCTGACTGACCCATCGTACTCAAACCAAATACTAGTGTTCACCTTCCCGTTAATTGGAAACTACGGCGTCGACTTGTTGTCGAGCGAGTCAAACAAAATTCAAGTCAGTGGCGTGATCGTCAGTGAAGCTGCACTGAACTGGAGTCACAGTGGATCTGATCGATCACTCCTTGAATGGCTGCATTCGCAGAATATCCCAGTGTTGATTGATGTTGATACGCGTGCTCTGACAAAGTACTTACGCACGCGCGGCACTATGGCGGGCGCGATTAGTGATGCACCTGTAAAACCGGCAGATATGGCGCTCACTCAAAAGTTTGTATCAGTTGATGCGCCCGTGTCCTATAACCCAGAAGGAAAGAAAAAAGTTATCCTAGTTGATTGTGGCGCGAAGGAAAACATTGTTCGCTCACTTGTTGCTCAAGATTTGCATGTTGTCCGTGTACCCTACGACTACGACTATACAGGCGAAGAATATGACGGCGTGATGTTATCTAATGGTCCTGGTGATCCAACCGACTACCAAGCAACAATAGACATTGCGCGAAAAGCACTTGCTCAGCAGCGCCCTGTCTTTGGTATTTGTTTGGGGACGCAAATTATGGCATTGGCTGCTGGTGCATCGACATACAAATTAAAGTACGGTCACCGCGGACACAACCAACCATGTATCGAATCGTCAACCAATAAGGGCTACATTACCAGTCAAAATCATGGCTATGCAATTGACGCCGCGTCGCTACCAAAAGACTGGCGCGTGTCATTTACGAACCTGAACGACGGCTCAGTTGAGGGCATCGAACATGTGTCAAAGCCGTTCTTCTCTGTTCAATTCCACCCAGAAGCAACGCCTGGCCCAACTGACACAGCGTATTTATTTGAGAAGTTTAGAGGTATTTTATGAACATCAAAAAAGTAGTTATTTTAGGATCTGGTGGTCTGCGTATCGGCCAAGCTGGAGAATTTGACTACTCTGGCTCACAAGCTATCAAATCGTTTAAAGAGGAAAATATCTTTACTGTTTTGATCAACCCAAACATTGCAACCGTTCAAACCGACGACGACATGGCTGATCGCGTGTACTTTCAGCCACTCAATATCGATACTGTGACAAAAATTCTTGAACGCGAAAAGCCTGATGCAATCGCTCTTAGCTTTGGTGGACAGACAGCACTGAACCTTGGTCTTGACCTGCACGACCAAGGCATTTTAAAACGCCTTGGCATCGCCGTTCTGGGAACACCAGTCGCAACCATTAAGGCAACCGAAGACCGTGATATCTTTAAGAATAAGCTGGCAGAAATCGATGTTCATACCGCACGCAGCATCGCGACGTACACGATTGATGAGGCGCTTGAGGCAGCCCGTACGATTGGCTATCCGATTATGATGCGGTCTGGTTTTAGCTTGGGTGGATTGGGGTCAGGTCTTGTCCGTAACGAAGCCGATTTAAAGCACAAACTTGGTGAAGTATTTAACAATGTGTCGCAAGTCTTGATCGAAGAATATTTGCTGGGTTGGAAAGAAGTCGAATACGAAGTCGTTCGTGACCGAGACGGCAACACAATTACTGTATGTAATATGGAAAACTTTGACCCAATGGGCGTCCATACAGGTGAGAGTATTGTTGTCGCACCGTCACAAACCTTAACAAACGAAGAATACCATCGCCTCCGTGAGGTTGCCATTACAACTATTAATCACCTGGGCATTATTGGTGAATGTAACATTCAGTATGCACTGAATCCTCATAACGGTGATTACCGCGTGATTGAAGTGAATGCCCGTCTTAGTCGTTCGAGCGCGCTTGCCTCAAAGGCAACCGGCTATCCCCTTGCTTTTGTTGCGTCAAAATTAATGCTGGGTAAGCGATTGCACGAGATTAAGAATGCGGTGACTGGAACGACAACTGCCTTTTATGAGCCTGCGCTGGACTACATTGCCGTCAAAATGCCACGTTGGGATCTTTCCAAGCTAAAAGCCAGTGATCATCACATTGGATCAGAGATGAAGAGTGTTGGTGAAGTGATGGCCTTGGGTCGGTCATTCCCCGAAGCATTACAAAAAGCGATTCGCATGCTGAACATTGGCGCGAACGGCTTTACTGATCATACACACGAGATTGCAGACCCAATTGACGAGATTAAGCACGCGACAGACCGTCGATTGTTCGCATTATACGACGCGCTGTCGGCTGGCAAAACCGTCGACGAACTTCACAAGATGTCATACATTGACAACTGGTTCTTGTCTCATCTGGATGATATTGTATCGACCCAAAAGCGTCTTGTTGCCGAGCCGCTCAAGCAGGACTTGCTGTATGTAGCAAAGCAAAAAGGCTTTTCTGATAAGACAATTGCAAAACTGAAGAACACGACCGAACAAGCAATCCGCAAAACTCGTATCAAGCACGGCATCACGCCAGTCATTAAGCAAATCGACACCTTGGCCGGTGAGTTTGATGCAGAGACAAACTATCTGTACGTGACGTATCATGGCAAGACGACCGACGTCGAGCCACTCGGTAAAAAGGCCGTTACTATTATTGGGTCAGGTCCGTATTGTATCGGATCGTCAGTTGAGTTTGACTGGTGTGCCGTCAATGCTGCCAAAACACTCAGCAAACGCGGCAATAAAACGATTATTATCAACTCTAACCCAGAGACAGTCTCGACTGACTTTGACCGGTCTGACCGTTTGTATTTCGACGAGCTGACCTTTGAGCGTATCCAAGACATTGCAGACTTTGAACAGCCGCAAGGTATTGTTGTGTCAGTTGGTGGGCAGATTGCGAACAACCTCGCGTTGTCACTCGCAACTGCGGGCTATCACATCCTTGGCACAACTGCACAGCAAATCGACAACGCCGAAGACCGTCAAAAGTTCTCGTCCATGTTACATCGCTTGGGGATCGACCAACCAGAATGGCAAGAGATTACAACGCTTGCCTCGGCAAAAGCATTTGGCAAAGATGTCGGCTATCCCCTATTGATTCGTCCGTCATATGTGCTGTCTGGTGGCGCAATGAACGTTGTCCAGAACGAAAAGGAACTCGAGAAATACCTAAAGGATGCGGCCAAGTTGTCGCCTGACCACCCAGTTGTCATCTCACGGTTTATTTTGAACGCCAAAGAGCTTGAGATTGATGGTGTTGCGCAAGATGGTAAGTTGATTATCTATGCCATGAGCGAACACATCGAAAATGCTGGGGTTCACTCTGGTGATGCAACAGTTGTGTATCCTGCTCAAAAGTTATACCTAGAGACGGTTCGTCAGGCAAAGCACATTGCAAAAGAGATTGTTAAAAACTTGGACATTACTGGGCCATTTAATATTCAGTTCCTAGCCAAAGACAATGAGCTGAAAGTCATCGAGACAAATGTTCGTGCCTCACGATCGTTTCCGTTTGTCTCAAAAGTGTCGGGACATAACTTTATCGAGATTGCGACTGACGCAATGTTGGGAATCAAAAACACGCAGACCTACCAGACGCTCGAGCTTGACCACGTTGGCGTCAAGAGTCCACAGTTTTCATACAACCGATTGAAGGGTGCTGACCCTGTAGCAGGTGTCGAAATGGCATCGACTGGTGAGGTCGCCTGCTTCGGTGCCAACTTGGACGAAGCATTCTATACCTCATGGTTAGCCACAGACCAAAAGATTCAAGGTAAGCACTTGTTTCTTAGTCTGCCGAACGAGCAAAAACACAAGTTTGTTGAAGAAGCCGCACTGCTGATCGCAGAGGGGTGGAAGATATATACTACCGAAGGTACGCACGACTACCTAAAAGATCACCATATTCCATCAACGAAGTTATATAAAGTAAGCGATAACAAAGAACCGTCCGTTCACGTTGCACTACTTGATAAAAAGTTTGATCTGGTCATTAATATTCCTGGTTTGCAGGATACAACAACCGACGGTTCGATTATTCGTCGGTTAGCAATTGACAATCACCTTCCGCTTTTGACAAATCCAGAGACAGGTCGCTTGCTTTTGAAGTGTTTAACAGACCCTAGCTTAAAAGATATCCAGCCAAAATACGCTGGTGAATACGTTCCTCGATAGTCCACGATACTTGTTTATCATAAGAACCTTATAACAAAAAACTGTCGTGGAGTGTGCCGCAGTGGCAGGAGGCTAGGCCTCCCACCACTGCGGGTCTCACTCACATCACTCAGCCGTGACCGACTCCGTCTTGTAGCGACGGTAGGCAAAGACCGCCATCGGGATGCCGATCATCACGATGATGGCAGCGCCGATCGGCACCCACGGGTTGGTGTCACCCAGGCCGGTGCTCGCGAGGACCTTGTCGGTCGTCGTGGGCGGGTCGGCCGAATCCACCGGGGGCGCCGGGTCGTCCGGGCAGTCCAGCGGGCCGG
>JAKQOF010000046.1 GCA_029565375.1 bacterium | reverse complement strand
AAAGCTCGTGACATGTTTGTATTACCCTATACTCCCCTCGACATCCTCATGTCTGTTTAGCAATTATACGCTCGTTACGTTCGTGATAATGCCGTCATTTTTACACTTTTTGTTTTCACCTCTGTGATAGCACTAATATAGCGCTTATGGTACATAATTACAAGTTCCTCATGGCATATCAGCGATATGCACTGAGGGACTTGCCGACTCACTTGCGTGAGCCGGCTTCCCTGTTCGACCTCAGCCCGGTGTTACTTGGCCAAGGCCAAGTCAGGAGCGCCGATGCGACGCGCTGCGTTGAGCAGCCCAGGACTGGTACTGACACCCCACTCGCGCAGGGCGGACCCGAAGAACATGATGGTCTGCAGGGCCCCCACGTATGTCTCCACGTCATGGCCATTATTGCGGAGGTAGTCTTCGATGTGGTTGTCGAAGACGGCGAAGTCGTAGTGGGCCAACTCACCCATCGACATGTCATCCGCCTTGAAGGCCTTCAGGACGTACTCGACGACCTCCTTCGTGCTGTACGCGTTGATGCTGACATGCGCCGGCGAAAACACGTTGACCTGATATAGCAGGCGGATCGACAGCTGGTGAAGCGTCGGCACGTTGAAGTTGCGCACCAGCCATTCCAGCGTAGACTCGTCATTACGACGAGGGCCTACGTAGAGCCACTTGTTCAGCTGGAGCTGGATGCGCGAGGCGGTTACGGGCCCAACGCCGTGCAACTTGCACAGCTGCTTGGGTGTCATCATCGCCAGACGCAGGAGAACCGGCTCCTCGAGCTGGCTCAGGAGCGCCTCTGCATCGAGGTACCTAATCGGATCGAGCACGTGTGACGGCTCGATGTGTTCAAAAGGGGTAAAAAGGGTGTACATGGGTGACCTTTCGGGTCGTAGGTTGTTGAACAGGACGTTTTGGGTTCTTACGAACCCTCAACTAACCTCATTATATCATAAAACGTCCAAAATTGCAATATATGCCGCTAGAGTGCAGCTTCAACAGCAGCCCATTCGGCTTCTGGATTGTCCGCAGGAACGATGATAGTCACCTGGTCGCCCTCTGCAATGCGGAAGTAGGTTACGCTGGCAAGCAGGATTCGGTATTCGTGACCGTTCGCTTCGACGTAATATGCACCGTCGTGTTGTACCAATGTACCAATGATTTGCTTACGCTCGGTTGGGCCGATTTGCTTATAGATAAAGCTGCCGTCATCTGCGATGGTAAGCTTCAAGATATCACCTTCGACAAGCTTTGACTTGCTGGCGTAGTTTGCTGGTACTGGGTATTCTTTACCGTCAGGGCCTGCCATTTTTTGGCCATCAAAGACACCTTCGACGATTTTGCCGCCGGCGTCCTCTGGGTTTGATGATCGTGGTGTGAGGACTGCGCCATCATCGCCAATTATACTAATCAACAACTCTTTGGCTGCCGCTAGGTTTGTTTCTGCTTCTTGTATCAGTGCGTGTAAACGCTTTACTTGCTTCTCTGGTAATTCAGACATGGTAACTCGCAATTTCCTTTTGTCTATTTTTGGGTGGTATTACCCTTATATATACCAACCACACGCCATTTTGTCAATATTTCCCTACTGCAGAGGTCCGTCCCTTGCACAGCGTATTCTCAGAATTCATACAGATTTGTTTGTTTTTCCACACAGTTTTATGGGGTGAATGCAAAACTGTTGTATATTTTGCATATAAAATACCACCCCGATTGGAGTGGTATTTTATGGATTGATTCACTAGGTCGAATGTAAATGTAACTAGCTAAGTTCGACAGTTGCACCTGCTTCTTCAAGCAGTTTCTTTGCAGCGTCAGCTTCTTCTTTGTTAGCCTTCTCTTTAACAGGTGCTGGAGCACCGTCAACGATAGCTTTTGCTTCACCAAGACCAAGGCCAGTGATTTCTTTAACAGCTTTGATAACTGCAACCTTTTGGTCACCAGCTTCTTTCAAAGTGATTGTGTACTCAGACTTTGCGTCTTCAGCAGGTGCAGCGTCGCCAGCAGCAGCTGGACCAGCTACAGCAACAGCTGCAGCAGCAGGCTCAATGCCGTATTCGTCTTTTAGGATGTTCTTTAGCTCGTTAACTTCGAGCACAGTAAGCTTTGTTAGCTCTTCTGCAATTTTCTTAATGTCAGCCATAATAGCCTCCTTGTGATTATTCGTTTAATTAGTTGGTTGCTTTAGCAGATACACCATCAAGTAGTGCGTGCAAATTGCCAGATAGTGCGTTTGTGACGTCGTGTACTGGCGATAGCAATTGTGCCACTACCTCGGCGATGAGTTGGTTCTTGCTTGGAAGTCCAGCAAGTGCCTTTACGTCATCAGCGCTCAGTAATGTACCGTCACCAGAGAATGCACCAACAAAAACAAGTTGAGGATGCGTTTTTGCAAACGTGTTCAAAACTTGCGCTGGGGCAACTTCGTCTGCGTCGCTGATTGCGTAGAGTAACTGACCGGTCAATCCTGATGTGTCTGTGTCTTTGTAGGTGTCTGATGACCCTAGTGCAACACGGACAAGTCGGTTTTTAACAACGGTGATAGTTACGCCAGCTTCACGAGCGGCACGACGAAGATCTTGGACATCAGCAACATTGAGGCCTTGGTACTGTGCGAACACAGTCATTTTGGCACTCGATAGCATGTCGCTTAGCTCTGCAACCAAAGTGTTCTTTTTATCGCGGGTAATTGCCATAAAAATCCTTTCTTTGATTTAGTGTTCATTCGACCAAGTTGTGAATGTTCCAGACAGTTGCGTCGCCAAAAGAAAAAGTCTTTGGTTCTCGCACTGCCAAAGACTAAAATCGAAAAATGTATGTGTTACATGATCCTCGGTAGCGAATTAAGTGTTTGATAACTCATCCACAGCTACTGTCTTTGGTAATGTCTACCAGGAGTATAGCAAATCAGTTTGTGTGTTGTCAATACGACACACACGCTAGCTGTAGTGGTTGGCGTACAGTCAGCCACTAAAGCTAGCGTAGATTGACAAAATGTGTCGTGGTTATGTATAATAAGAACTCGTCTGCAGTGCAACCCGCGCAGCATGACATCCATGTAGCACCCCATGAGGGTGTACAACACGAGGGAGAACAACTATGGCATCAGGTATCGGCGTGAAGACGCCGTACTCAATCCGTGGTCAGCAGCACACCGCTGCTCACGACGCAGTCAAGTCTGTGAGGTTCAAGGTGGCGGACCGCAAGTCCATCACGACGGCCGAACAGCTCGACGAGGCGATCCAGCAGCTGGTGAGCACCACCGACTTCACGGAGCGTGAGCTGCGTGCGGCGCTGAAGGACCACCTGACGGGTCAGTACCCGGCCGGTGAGTTCGCTCGCAACCTCACCAAGGCGCTCGAAGAAGCGCTCGCCTTCACGGACTACTAGGTCCGAAGCCCCTGGGCGGCGACATCGAGGACAGCGCGGTCCGACATGTCGCCGTCCAGGCTGCACTATTTTCCCTCAACCAGCCTCTGGCTCCACCAATTTTGGTGTAGAGCCGAGGCTCTCACTACGACTTTATATACTAAGAAGTGCTCTAATGTCTTGTTGGATAGCGTCAATAGAACGCATCTCACCACTCGCGTCTACACACTGGACAGCAATAAACTCATCTGGATACAGTCGACACAACTCTTCGTAATTTGATTTGGCTTTATCAAGATGATCCGGGTCGGCCTCATGAATATCACGCTTTTTGTCCGTATATGTGCGGGCTTCTTTTTTATCAACATTTGACTGTGCCAGCGCTGTTGGCATAATCAGGACGATGTTGATGTCAGGACGTGGAATAGCAAGAATACCGTACTCTGTGTCCAGCATGCGGTCATAGTACGCGTGACGATCGTCATCACTGGTAAACTTGGTTCCTTGGTGTGCGAGGTTTGACGCGACGTAGCGATCCGCGATGACCAGCTGGCCTTGGTCGAGCGCCGATGTCAGTTCGTCTTTTGCAGCGAAGCGATCCAACGCATACGTCAGGCTTGCGAGGTCGGCGTGCACGTCATTGACAGCGCCATATGTGCCGTCAAGGTATTTACCTGCATAGTATGCAGACTTTTCACCGTAGCGGGGAAAGCTGACCTTAAGAACGGTTTTATCAAGGCTTCGTGCGTATTCTGCCAGCAGTTCGGATTGCGTTCCCTTGCCCGAGCCATCACCGCCTTCAATTGCGATGAACGTGCCACGAACGTGCGCGCTCATTACTTCATGCCCTTTGGTAGCAAATCAATAACTGGTGCTGGCTTACGAGTATCTTTGTAGGCACGAGGTAGCATTTGCTCTGGTGACCAAGTGCGGATGAGCTCATCGAGATCTGAGGTGTGTTGGTATTTGCCGCTCATACCTTCACGGCCGTCGCTATAGTCGCCTTCAACGGGGCCGGTCTTGTGAAAGATCAGTTGACCAATGCGTTCGCCAACAGGCAGCACGACAGACTCGTGTTGGTTCAAGTTATAGATTTCGAGTGTAATGCGGTTGATGTAACCTGGGTCAATCCAGCCAGCGTCAAAACACACAGCAACACCGTTGCGTCCCCAACTACTGCGTGACTTTACCTCGCTGGCACCACCATGCGCGCGAATACCAATAAACTCATGTGTATGTGCCAAAATACGCTCTCCGGGCTGCAAGACGATAATCGGGTGGTCTTCAGGGATATTCTCAAACAGCTCATAGCCATTTTTTTTGCACCACTCCTTGTGAGGGATAGCTTCAAGGGGGCCTTTAAAGTAGCGATCGACATCAGTTTTGACGAAGGGGTTGTACACGCGTGACTGCTCTTCATACTCTTGTTTGTAAAAGTAATGTCCTAACGTAAAGTCGAGGCTCGCCTCTGATATGTGCTTTTCGTTAAATGGAACGCTGACAATAGTGCCATCTGCAATTGCGGCCTTAATTTCGGTATTACTATAGACACTCACGTCTGAAACTCTCCCCTATTTCCCCTTTTGTTCTTATCTACACCGATTGTATCACGACCCACGACTCTGTTACCATAAGTGTATATGAAAAGTATTATTGTAGCCTTTGACAAGAACCACGGCATTGGCGCTGCCAACGATTTGCTGTGGGCGCATGATTTGCCAGCAGATTTGCGTCACTTTAAAGAAATAACGACAGGACACACAATTATCATGGGCCGCAAGACGTACGAGTCGCTTGGGCGACCTCTACCAAACCGCCAAAATATCGTCATCAGCCGTGATTTGGACGAAGCTCCCGGGTTTACTATCGTCCGTGACCTTGAAGCTGCCTACAAAGCTGCAACCAGTGATGATATATACGTTATCGGTGGTGGTCAGATATACGCACTCGCGCTTGAGACTGTTAGCAAACTATATGTCACAGAGGTTGGTGAGATGTTTGCCGCACAAGTGTTCTTTCCAGAGATTGATCCTGCCATTTGGCAAGAGGTCAGTCGAGAGCATCATGACAAAGACGAAGCCAACAAGTACGACTATGACTTTGTTGTCTATAATCGTCGCTAAACAGCGATAGGTGCTTTGATGGCTGGATACGGGTCATAGTCAACCAGTTCAATATCATCAAACGTAAAGTCGTCGATGCTTTTTACGTCTGGATTTAACTTCAACGTCGGTAACGCACGCGGTGTGCGTGACAGTTGTTCGTTGACTTGGTCAAGATGGTTCAGGTAGATATGTGTATCTGCAAGTGTATGAACAAACTCTCCGGGCTGTAGGCCGGTTACTTGTGCGACCATGCTGAGTAGCAAGGAGTACGAAGCGATATTGAACGGTACACCAAGGAATGTATCGGCACTTCGCTGATATAACTGCAGATCAAGTTTGCCTTCACGCACATAAAATTGGAACATATTGTGGCATGGTGGCAAACCGCCAATACGGACAATTTCGTCAATCTCTGCCACGTTCCATGCACTGACGATATTGCGACGGGAGTCCGGGTTGTTTTTGATCATGTCGATTGCTTTGGCAATTTGGTCAATAGTGCCACCATTGCCGTCCGGCCAATGTCGCCACTGTACGCCGTAGACTGGACCGAGGTCACCCCACTTCATCGCAAAGTCGTGATCACTGGCAATATGCGCGATAAATTCCTTAATACCAGTTTGCCACTCTTCGCTCGACGCGTCAGGGACGGGTTGTTTGTTGGCGAGTAGGTACGCTTTGTATGGCCACTCATCCCAAATATGGACATCGTTTTTGGCAAGGTACTCAATGTTACCTGTGCCCTGCAAAAACCACAAAAGCTCGTGAACAACACTCCGCATAAATAACTTTTTTGTCGTGACTGCAGGAAAGCCTTCCGACAGGTCATATCGTAGTTGACGCCCAAAAACACTTATCGTACCCGTGCCGGTACGGTCACTTTTTTTCACACCGTTCTTTTTTATATCCTCAAGTAAGTCGAGATACTGTCGCATGTTACCCCCGTTCGTTGTGTATCTAGTATGACATATCACACTGCGTTTTGCATATTGTATAAAATACCGCCCTCATCGTGAGAGCGGTATTTATAATCAATTAGGAATGATTAGTTTGTAACGTTTTCAACTTTGATGCCAGGACCTTGCGTGGTGCTGATACTGGTTGATTTGACGTATGCAGACTTAATGCTGGTTGGCTTTTGGCTTTGTAGGCTGTCAAAGAAGGCCTTTGCGTTCTCTGCAAGCTTAGCAGCACCAAAGCTTACCTTACCGATTGAAAGGTGAACAATTGCTTGCTTGTCGACGCGGTATTCAACTTTACCAGCTTTTGCTTCAGTCGTTGCTTTGGCAACGTCAACGGCAACAGATCCACTCTTAGGGTTTGGCATAAGGCCACGTGGACCAAGCAACCTGGCGTACTTACCAAGGCGTGGCATGTATGCAGGTGTCGCGATCAAGATGTCGAAGTCAATGTTTTCTTTGTCGAGTTGTGCAAGGAATGTCTCGTCACCAACAATGTCAGCACCTGCTTTTGATGCAGCGGCGTGGTCTGCTTCTGGAGCAAATACAGCAACGCGGATTGTCTTACCAGTACCGTTAGGTAGTGAGACGGTTGCGCGGATGTTTTGGTCTGCTTGGCGAGGGTCTACGCCCAGTTTTACGTGAATTTCAACGCTAGCGTCAAACTTTGCAGGGTTTGTCTTGGTTGCAAGTTCAAGTGCATCAACCAGGCTGTAGACTGTGTCTTTTTCAACCAGAGTGGCGACCTTTTGGTAGGCTTTACCACGGCGCTCAATACGAGGACGAGCAACAGGGCGTGGGCCTTTTTTGTTGTTAGCCTCAGCTCCCTCTGAAAGTGGGCTTGTGTCACCAGCTTCCTTGCGAGCTTCTTTTTCTGCTTTTGCTTCAGCTTCTGCAAGAGATTTTTCGCTTCGCTTTCCAGCTTTTGCTGTTTTTACTTCTTCAGCTACTTCAACAGTCTCGGCTGCAACAACTGGTGCGGCTGCGTCTGATGCGTCAGACTTTGCATTTGCAATTGCAATCTCAATCTGAGAAATAGTGTTTTTGTCGGTAACGTCGAGGTTCAAGGCTTTTGCCTCAACCAATAATTCGGCTTTCTTTGCCATAGGTGGTAACCCTTTCTGTGGTGCAAACGGCTGTTTAGGCCTCCCAACATTGATTGTTATACCTTGATTATAGCACAAATTAGGTAAAAATGAAAGTGTGAGTGTTAAAACTCAGCTCGAACGTCTGTAAAAATCCGTTGTATGACAGGATTATCTTCTACACCGAGCTTCAACGCTTCATCGATAAGTGTGTCTACTTTAGCATCGAGCTCTTCAAGCGAGGCTCCATTGTTGTTGATCTCGGCTGGTAAACCGCCATAGTAAGTCATTTGGTGTGCGCGCATGGCTGTACGCACTGCTGCTGTTAGCTCCTGCACGACAAGCGCTGGCGTGCGTTGACGTTCTGGATTGTTCGCTTCTTTATCTGCAAAGAATGGCATAGAGTTCCTTATAATTAATGTGTACTACTTATATCATGTTTTTTCACTATTGTCATGAGATAAAAATAATCGCCCTGATTGGGCGATTATTTTTTAAAGCTTTTTAACCTAGCCTTCGACTTCGACGCCCATTGAGCGCGCAGTACCAGCGATGACTTTTACGCGACCATCAAGGTCAATTGCGTTCAGTTGATCTTTCTTTAGCTCTGCAATTTCCTCAAGCTGTGCACGAGTGATCTTGCCGACTTTTTCAGAGTGTGGCTTGCCACTTCCCTTTTTGATACCGGTCTTTTCACGAATCAGGTCATCAACAGGTTGACCAAGGGACTTCCATGCAAAGGTACGGTCTTCAAATACCTGCAGGTGAACGATAACGTCCTTACCTTGAAGGTCTTTAGTTGCGTCGTTAAAAGGGTTGATGAAGTCCATCATGTTCAAACCCCATTGACCAAGGGTAGAACCTACTGGAGGACCTGCAGTCGCACGACCAGCAGGAATACGTAGTTTAAGGTTTCCGATAACTTTTTTTGCCATATAATTTTCTTTCTTGAACTAAATAATTGTGAAGCTTATTTAGTGCGTAACTAAAGTATAGTAGCATATTCTAGGTGGTTTGACTAGAGTCTGGAGTTGTTTGTTCGCTACTAAAGTCTGAATAACGATCATTAACAATCTCATACGCTTGTTCGAGGAGGATGTCACGAGTACCTTCGGGAACGTTCGCGCTACGGCGTATGAGTTCGAGGCGTAATTTGTAGAGTACCTCTGCATTTGTAGTGCCCATTGCGACAGTCACGATTCGCTCTGGCGTCATTGTGGTGACAAATTCTGTTGGTTTTTGTTCACCTGCCGGCGTCTCGGGGTTTGTCATGAGGTTAGTTAAACCTTGCGAACCTGCAGTGCGTCAAGTTCAACTGGTGTATCACGACCAAACATGCTGACCATGACTTTGATCTTACCCTTTTGCGTATCAATCTCGCTGATTGCGCCGTCAAAGCCTTTAAATGGACCGTCGGTAATGCTAACAACCTCGCCTGGTTCAAAGTCGATGTGGTGTTTTGGATCTTCGACACCCATGCGCTTCTTGATTTTGCTGATCTCGCTGTCAGATACAGGAGTTGGCTCGGTGCCAGTACCAACAAAGCCAGTCACACCAGGAGTGTTTCGGACGATGTACCATGTTTCGTCGGTCAGTTTCATCTCGACGAGTGCGTAGCCTTGGAAAATTTTAGTCTCAACTACTTTACGTTTGCCGTTTTTGATCTGAATTTGCTTCTCTTTTGGCACCATGACATCAAAGATTTTGTCAGCCATATCGACGGCATTAATGCGTTGGCGAATGCTATCAGCAACTTTCTCTTCGTAGCCACTGTAAGTGTGGATGGCGTACCATTGGCGGGTTGAGTCGTATCGGTTTTGGGTCATAGGGTTCCTATCTTAAAATTAGTTCGAATAAATATTTAAATAACACGTCGAGTAGCACAATAAGGACGATGAAGAATGCCGTGAACAGTAGTACAGCACCAGTCAGGCTCCAGGTTGCTTTGCGGTTAGGCCAACGCACTTGGCGAAGTTCAAACCATGCTCCCTTAAAGTATCCACCAATCGCGACAAATGGTCGCAGAAGCTTTGGTACTGGTCGTACGGTCGCCTTTTTGATCGCTTTTTGCTTGCGAACGGTTTTTGCTGATGGCTTTGCCTTTGTGTCAGCTGCTTTAATGCGGGTAACTGTCGTTGCCGCTTCTTTTTTTGCAGGTGTCTTCTTTGCTTTTGTTGCCACGTTGTACTCCAATCAAAAAGTCTGCTTAGGCAGACTGTCAAATCACAGTATAACTTCTCTGTTGTTCCCCGTCAAGCATGTTATGATATGTGCAGATGATTGAGCTTACGCTTTATGTGCTGTACGGCTTACTGACAATAATCAGTATAGTCTTTGTGTTTCGTCTGATGTTTGCTTTCAAGCATTTTACGATGAAAACAAACGCCAGTGTGCCGAGTATGTTAAAGGATCTTCCCAGTGTGACGGTATGTGTGCCAGCGCGCAACGAAAAAGATGCTATGACGCAGTGCCTTGAGCGTGTGATCGCTAGTCGCTACCCAAAGCTCGAGATTATAGTTCTGGATGACAGTTCGGCCGATAACACTTCTATTCTTATTAAGTCATTTGCACGTGCCGGTGTGCGTTTTGTGGAAGGGTCTAATCTTCCCGCGGGTTGGCTGGGTAAAAACCATGCATTGCAAGAACTACTGGAAGAATCAAGTGGAACATACATACTCTATTTGGATGTCGATACACACATCGAGCCTGATACTATTGGCGAGTTGGTCGCATATGCACAGTCCGAAAAAGCAGATATGGTATCGGTACTTCCTCGTCGCGAAGACGGTTGGCGAACAAGTGTTTTGTTTAGCCCGCTTCGCTACTTTTGGACAATGTTATTACACCGCACATCTCGTCCGGCAGTTGCCAGTAGCGCATGGCTCGTCAATCGGCGTTCTTTAGAGGAGTTTGGCGGTATCGAGCCGTACAAAGATGATGTGCAGCCTGAAGCAAGGATTGCGGCACTCTTTTCAACACGTAATGCTTACCGCTTTATTGTTAGTACACCACTCATTGGTGTGAGTTATGAAAAAAAGTGGCAGTCTCAAATCGATACGAGTATTCGCCTTATCTTCCCGTTACTTGGTAAAAACATCGGCCTATCGATTCTGGCTATTTTGTTTCTAGCGCTTTTACAAGCACCGCTGATTGCACTAGTTGCTGGACTCTTTGACGGCTGGACCCTCGTGCAGTCGGTCGCGTTGTGGCAACTATGCTTGTTTGTTGCGCTCTACGGCATGTACCTCGGTTCTGTCTGGCGAAAAGCATGGTGGTTTGGCGCATTGTTGTGGCCAGTTGTACTGACACAAGAAATCATCATTGTGATTATCAGTATCATTCGCTACCAGCGACGTACGGTTACGTGGAAAGGTCGCTCGGTTACTTCTTTACAGGAAGCGAAAAACTAAACGTTGAGCCGTGGTTGAGGCGGCTTACCAAGCTAATCTTTGTATTAATTTTGCGTGATAATTTTGCCGCAACATAAAGTCCCAGTCCTGTACCACTCGTCTCGCGTGTGCGATAGTCTTCACTTCGATAAAACTTCTGGAAGATTTTTGCTTGGTCAGACTTGCTGATGCCGATACCAGTATCTTTAATTGAGAACGTAATGATACCAAGCTTTTGTTTGACACTTAGTGTCACAGATCCCTTTTTGGTGTACTTAATGGCATTGGTAATGAAGTTCTGCAGCATCTCTTCTAGGTACAAGCGACTGGTGTACACATGGTCAAGTGTTGCACCAAGGTCAAGGTCAAATCGCAAATGCTTTACTGTCGCCTCTTTGTGATAGCCCTCGTGGAGTTTGTGCACCAGTTCACGAACGTCGATATCTTCAGGGCTGTCTGCGACACCGCGTTCAGCGCGGGACAGTGTACTAAGGTCATTTACCATGCGTTCCAAGTACACGATTTGATCATGTGCGGTGTCGATTGCGTCAGTTAACATTGGCTTTGTTGCGTCGGGGTGCTGCATCATTAGCTGCACGTTCGATATTGTTCCTTCGACAATAGTAATTGGTGTTCGAAGCTCGTGGCTGACGACACTAATAAACTCGTCACGTTCTTCTTCGAGGCTCTTTGCTTTCGTGATATCGCGCATGATGACGATGTATCCGTCATGGGTCTCGCCTTTTTTAGTCTTGCTATAACTGCTTCGAATCGGCGAATATGTTACTTCCAATCTAATCTCTTCACCGTTACTGAATGTATAGTTAAGGTCGTCACGTGTGACGGCGTTTTTAGTGTCTTTTAGTGAGTCAATGAGTTGTACTGGCTTGTCGTCTTGGTCTACTAGCTTCAGGATGTCATCGATGTATTGGCCGTTCAAGCTATCGTTCGTATCAAGCAGGATCAAACTTGCAGCGTTATAGACACGAATGACACCGTCCTTATCGGTACTTAAAATTGCGTCGGCCAGGTTATTAACAATCGTTAAAATGCGATCACGTTGCAAGGCCTCTTGTTCTTTACTGAGCAACAGCTCTGCACGGTTAACTTCTTGTGATCGAGACACACTCAGCGTTACGAGGCCACTCAAGATGATTGCGACGAGTGTAATAAGGTTATACTCCACAACAGATGGCACGGAGTCGTACCAAAAGTAGATGTCGACGCCAACAACAATCAAAAAGAATAATATGCTCAGATTAACGCCGCTACGCGAAAAGTAGGTATTACACGCTAACAGCAGCAGTATCCAAAACGCCACAAACGGTGTCGAGATACCGGTGACGAACAACAAGTAGCCTCCAGCCAGCAAATGATACGCGATAAGTCGCATTGCGGAGTCGCGCCTCGTTTTACTGCGGTCAATGAATTGGACTATACCAATATATAGCCACCAAAATGATATCGCAAAGAAGGGTACATCACCAAAGTAATGGAGCGAGTCAACTGTATCGGCACGGACATAAAACCCATAAATGATGAGAATTATAGGTACAATCAGCCCGGCATAACGAATGACTTTAGCTGAGTGTGGCGTGTAACTGGATCCACCCTTATACATCTTATGCTTATTATACACAGATTTAGGGGAATCACACTACATTAGATTGACGGGTTTTCCTGTTTGAGTGCACGTCGATGCGTGCGATATTCTGGATCGGCCTTTCCTACTAAGTCCCAAAATGCCTGACTATGGTTCATGTGCTGGGTATGGGACAGCTCGTGGATAATGACATAATCAATTAATTCAAATGGCAGTTTCATTAGCGCTATATTGAGGCTAATCGTTCCGGTACTGCTACAACTACCCCATCGGCCACTCGCGTGTGAAAAACGGACTTTCTCGTACTCTAAGCCTAATTTGTCGGATAAGAAAGATAGACGTTTTGGCAGATAGCTTTTTGCTTCAAGTCTCAGGGCTGCAATGACGCCATCACGTACTGCACGAACGACGTCAGAATCATCCAAGTTTTTAGTGTGTGGGAGCGCAATAATAATGCGTTGCGCTCGCCGTGATACTTTGACGGTTGTACTTGCAGATCGTGTGACAATCAAGCTGTGACTTTTGCCGACTTGCTGACCGTCATAGTAATTTTCCGTGACTTGTGCCTGGCTGAGCATAGTGCGTAGTTCATCGCGTGATGTTTTTAACAACCGTTTAACTAAAAAAACGGGTGCATACAGCGGCAAAGACGCGCGTAGTGTGCCGTCAGGTGCAACACGAATACGTATCTGTGACGAGCGAGGACTGCGTCGTACAGTTATCTTACCGAACTCTGGATCCTGAATAATCACAAGACGTACGCCTTTCTATCGGATCGTTAAACGGTTGCCTCCGATGATGCGGGGATGGGTCGTCACATTGATCGTTGTCTTTGGTGGTGTGTGAGGCGCTTGTTGCGGGCCGATGAGACGCTGTAGAACGATCTTTAGCTGGCTGGCGTAGGTGTGCTTGCCACTAATTACTATCGCTTTTTCGGCAGCATTTGGTGCAGTAAAGCGACCGAGCAATGACTCAAATTGTTTGTCACTGAGAGTTGCTTTGCCTTTTGAGGACTTGAGCACGCGTTGACGTGCAGTTGCAGACTCTGTCTGAACCCAAACAAACAACGGCTCGTAACCGCCACTTCGGGCTCGCGCAGCAATGTCCTGTCGTTCAGTCCGGGCAAGTGCTGACCCCTCAAAAATAACTGTCTGTCCAGTCTTTAATAACTCGTCAAGCAAGTAGTCACTGACACGCCCAATGATAGCGTTTTCGTCATCGCTATGAGTCGGGTCGTTAAATAGTTCGCTGCGGATTCGGTCATAACTGACATACGGCGCGTTGAATGTTGACGCAAAGTGCTCGGCAAAAAAGCTTTTACCTGCACCCGGGATCCCTACCATAACAATAAGATGTGGTTTACTCAAACTCAACGGTTTCATACATGACAGTATAGCAAATGTATGACGAAATACATATATCTTATGGGGTCATACGTCGTTACTTATTTGAGCTGATAGCCATTGCCAGGATCTGTCACAAACAAGTCGTGTGGATGGCTCTCTGATAGCGATGCACTTGTGATCGTTTGGAAGCTAGCTGTCTCCCACAGTTCTGGGATGTTTTTTGCACCAACATAATAAAAACCAGACAACACACCTTCCAGGATGAGCTTTGCCGTCTTTTCAACAGAACCAGTGCTAGGAACTAATCCCTCCACACCTTCAGCGACTAACAACGTCGTGCCCTTAAAGCTTTTTCCATGGAACTCGTCTTCGGATGCAATCTCTTTGCCTTTTTGCATAGCACCTAGTGACCCCATGCCACGGTATGTCTTGAATATATAGCTTTCTTCTGAGCCAATGATACTTTTAAAACGCGAAGGGACATCATCTTTTTTAATATGCACAACCGCACCGGGTGCTTCTTCTGCAGCAGCAAAAAGCCGTCCCATCATGACGGTCGACGCACCGGCGGCAAGCGCCTTTGTGATGTCGCCAGAGTAGTTAATCCCACCGTCAGCAATGACAGGAACACCATGTGCATTGGCGACTTCTGACGTATCGATAATTGCGGTTAGTTGAGGCACGCCCATGCCGGATACAATACGCGTCGTACAAATAGCACCTGGGCCCATACCGACACGCAGGCCATCAACGCCCGCGTCGATGAGACCCTTTGCTCCATCTGCTGTTGCGATGTTGCCTGCGATCACGTCAACGGTAAAATGCTTTTTGATGTACTTTACTGCTTCGATGACGAATGTCGAATAGCCATGTGCCGAGTCGACAACAATGACATCGACTCCTACCTCTACTAATGCCTCTACGCGTTGCTCGTATCCAGGACTTGACCCAACAGCAGCACCAACAAGCAGTCCTTCGTCTTTTACTTTTTTGACTTCGTCGGCTTGCGCAGTAACAGTTAGGTTACGGTGAATAATACCAATGCCTCCCAGGCGCGCTAACGCAATTGCGAGTTTGCTCTCGGTCACCGTGTCCATAGGCGCAGACACAAGCGGTGCATCAAGTGTGATGTTTTTTGTAAGTTTGGTCTTGAGGGAGATGTCAGAACGCAAAAAACCTGTATAGCCAGGTTTTAAGAGTACGTCATCAAAGGTCAGGGATTGAGTGAATTTTTTCATATTTCATTATGTGTTGACGTAAGCGGTTTTGTCAAACCCATTTAATGAAAAAATTAGTTAATAAAATCGCCAACAGAACTGACTGCGTCGTTGGGATTTTGCTTATAGTATGCAAAGCCACCTAGAGTGTGTGCGAACTTTCGTATACGTGCTTCAGACACAACACGAACTCCATCTCCACCAGCAATCCATTCCCGTGGGCCGTCTCCGCGACGCATTAACAAGCGTTCAATCGGTTCTTCAAAAACTGGAAGGCGTAGTACGCGCTTTAATGAACTTCCCTCTATTGGTTCACCAATATTTATTTCAACTTGCAACGGTAGTCCATGCTCGCGTTCGACAGTAATAAGGTCCGCGCCTATATCTACGACGAGGTCTAGGTCGCCGTGTTTCTCTCCCTTTATGTCAATCTGTGCAATACCATCGGTATGCGGTGCGCTCAAAGGTAATACCCCAGGACGAAGCCTTTCGAGAATTTCAGATATAAATGGCGTACCTTCAGGTGAACTCATACGCATACTCTAGCATATTAACAGAGGTCACACAATATCATTCAGGTATAATGGATATATGAATAAAAATACGGTTATTGCTGAAGCGGAAGCATTTGTACAGGATGCTTTAGAAAAAGAATCTAGCGGCCATGACTGGTGGCATATTGTCCGTGTGCGCAATAACGCGAAACACATATTTGCTACGGAGGGTGGCGATTGGTTTGTGATCGAGCTTGCAGCTCTCCTGCACGACGTGGGCGATCGTAAAGTGATCGGCAAAGACGAGGACGACTACACGATAGCCGAGTCATTTTTAACGTCTCAGAATGTAGATATACATATTGTTGAGCAAGTACTGTATATCATTAAAAACATGTCATACAGTCACTCAATCAGCAACACGGTATCAGATACCCCAATAGAGTTTCAGGTCGTTCAAGACGCAGACCGCCTGGACGCCATCGGCGCTATTGGCATTGCTCGTGCGTTCGCTTTCGGCGGTAATCGTCACCGACAACTCTACGACCCTACTACTAAAGCAAAAGAATATGCGTCGACAAAAGAATATCGTCAATCAGAAAGCTCAACCTTTCATCATTTTGAAGAAAAGCTGCTCCATATCAAAGACTTACTCAACACGACTGCTGCCAAATCAATCGCGAGCGACCGTGACCAATATATGCGTGGCTTTATGACGCAATTTCTCGACGAGTGGGACGGTTTAAAGTAGTTCGTCTTTTTTGTTGTTTAAAAATGTCGACCACTGGCGCATCAAACGCAGTACTGTCTTAAGCGGCAACTCGATAACAATGTCCGACAGCTGAGCGATGATGTTCATGCGAGCAAATCGGTATGATATCTTGCGTCCCACAAAGATAAACGGCGCGTACAAAAAATCGCGAATTAGTGTAATAAAGCCTTGGTTTCGTGTGACGAGCTCTAATTCTCGTATGTGAAGCGTAAGGCGATATCCCAAAAAACTTGCAGTCGAAAGGAAGATAAAGAAGATAATTGCCTGTACAACATTAAACTCAAGGTATATAAGCAGCTGAGCAACAAGGTAGAACACACCGACAAACATGATCGTGTATATCGTGTTAAACAAGTATGATGGCTTTGTCGGCGGCTGGTACTTCAATTGTGGTGCTTCATGCGCCGAGTGATATAGCATTGACTGCACGTAGCTGACGATAGCTTTCTTATTGGTGCTTGACGGCATACGGAACGTGAGCGCTGTTATGGCTATAAACAGTGGTGGGAACAACAAGTTAACAGCTAATGGCAGGACGAGGATTGCACCATAAACGAGGATGTCGTACGGTATTTCGATAATAAGCCCAATGAGCGCCTTGGTAATAAGCAAAAAGATAATACTTTTTACGACACCTTGCCTGACCGTGCGCTGAACTTGACGGTATTCTTCGTTCACTTGAATCTCGACATGTGCCAGTACATGCGATTCGTTGGTAATACTGACACCAAGCGGGTCGGTTGTGCGCTTAAAGAAGCTCGCTTGCAGGATCCGCAGCGGCGCACCATTTTTGCTCACTATGCGTGATAATTTGGCAGTCGTTTTGAGGCCAGACAACGTATCAAGCTTTTTGTTAATTTGGATAAAGTGTGAGATGTCGCTGTCTTTAATGCCGTACAGGTCGATAATTGCGTTACGTATGTTTGCATCGTTCGATTTCAAAAGCGCCTTGTGCACCGACACATATAACAATATCGTCTCGTCGGCGGCATCGACTTGTTCACCTTCAACCACGTAATCACGAGTCGTCAGTAGGCTGTCAAAGTGCGCGTATGCGAACGCTGCAAATGAAAGTAAACGAATGGGGTTATTAAATACTTGCTCTGTTTTGACGGTCAAAATATCAAGCGTCCACTTTTGGGCTTGTTCCTGGCGAACGTTTTTGTCACGCTTTAGGATCTTCCAGTACGACTCGTATTGTTCGGTAATATAGCTGTCAATTAACGCGATTTTTGACAAGCTGGTCGCATCGTTTTTCAGGTATTCGGCTTGGGTCAGCTCGATCACAAGTTCTTGCGCTAGTTCGGTTGGGGCTTTTTTCAGACCAAACGACAAATTGCGCTTATAAAATCGTAGGATCGCACTTTGGAGTAACAAATGGTTCTCGATGTTCTCTGATACATTACGTAGCTGCTCATACGCAAATAAAAGGCCGTTGCCCATATCTGGCGCGTGTAATGTCGATTCTTTTTTGATGGACGCGTCGTACTGGTCGTGTGCTGCAATATTAGCAAGCGCGTCTTTTAAAAGAACACCAAGATCGGTTAGTCTGTTTTTCTCCATACCTGTCTATTTTACACGGTTTTTGATGCCATCGAGTCGTAATGTGTTCGATTCGTCGCGATGTGTGCCAGTTGTGTGCTTTAGCTCGAATGTGTCACCGTGCAAAATCACATGGACGATAGCCTTGGCATGTCCTAGACCTAAGCTGAAGTCCTTTTGTAACCACGCTACAATATCGGCATATTTTGTCAGGTTTTTTGCTTGCGCCATCGCAATGAACTCATTCGGCGTTTTGCCCGTCTTTGCTTCAACGTTATCTAAATATGCTTGAAATGACATACTGTGTCCTCTTATTTCTTTATTGCATGTGAATTGCTTAAAACGTCATGCTCGGACGTAAAACGTAGGTAGTATCCTGCAGGATCAACCGCCCTAAAATCCCATAGACCCCATGGTTGTTTGATGAGCGGCTCGACAACGTTCGCCGTGTCTTTGACGTGGTCATAGAATGCGTGAATGTCGCTCACCATAACGACTACTTCAACACCGTATCCTCGCGCCGTATCACGCGCAAACTGTTTAAAGTGTGGTTGGTCGTATACTTCCTGGTTTCCGGACCAAAAGCAAATCGTGTTGCCCTCTTTCTCTATGACCAAATATCCATCGAAGCCTTTAGCGGGATGTTCCCATGCAACTGCAAAACCTAGTTTGCCGTAGTACTCTTTTACTGGGTTAAAGTCGTCGACGTGAAGTTCAAGCTGTAACTTGTTTCGTGATACCTGTGTGGGGTGTTTTTTGTGGAGTCCATATACCAATCGCTCAGACAAATGCTTACTGTCTTTTAATGTCTCTGGATCAACAAAGCCGACCTCAGTGGCATCTTGCCCTAGCCCGTACGTCAGCTTATCGACGGTGACTTTGTGTACCATCCATATCAAATACGCTTCGTGATAATCAAGGTACATTGTCTCTGTATCAATCAGTTCTTCTGTAAAGTCAGACTCAATCAGCACTTCCTCGTATAGTTCACGTTTCAGCGCGTCGTGCATGCTTTCGCCGTGCTCCATGCCACCGCCAGGCAAACTCCAGGCACTTTGTCTTTCCTTGACCAACAACAACTCGCCCTTTTCGTTGCGAATCATGGCCTTAATGCCAATGCGATAGAATGTGCTAGGATATTTTCCACTCATATAAATACTATTCGGCAAGTGCCGTATCAACAGTCATCCAATCACTGACATGTGGAGTGAGCTCAACAACTCGCTTGTGCGTGTCTGACTGTGCATGCTGGCCCAGAGACTCAACACTTGGAAAGACGCCATCTTGTAACAAATGTGCGCGCCCAGCACGAAACGTCTCGGGTATGTGTTTTGCAACGACCCAGTCTGTCACGCCAACCTCACGCTGCAAGTACTCGCCCATCGCATTCAACCGCTCAATAACGTCTTGAATCTGCTCGTCTGTCGTTGTTTCATAGAACGTAAATATAACCGTATGTCGTATTCTCATGTACGTATGATAGCAAAATTATTCATTTTCAGCTGTCACATGATCGTATATTGTGCGACTCAGGTCTTTTAAAGCATCTCCATGTATCTGAAGGTACTTCACTTCATCTTCCCAGGATTCTTTTGACAACCTATGGTTTAGCATGCGCATATTACGTTCATTCACATCTTTTGTCGATAATGGATGATTATGGATTGGTAACATGTTGTCAGAGGCATAGGCCTCCGCTGCTGTTAAAGGATATCCTAACGTAATACCTGTTAACCTATCGTTGTTAGACACGATTGCACCGTGAAGCGTTGTAGCCGTTTGTGAGTCACGACTAATACAAAAGTCGATTAAATGTACTGTTTTGGATTCGTCATCACTAATCATTCTGTCACGATTTTCAAAGACAAGTCCAAGATTCGTTAGTATCAGGCAGAGTAACGTGTAAGTATCTTTTGATACACGAATTGGCGTATCCTCTTTTGTATATGGCATTGCTTCAAGGTAAATAAAAGTCGCAGGTTTATAGCCGTAGGCTGTCAACAATACTTGTGCCTTCGCATGCCAGTTAATACCGTTAAAGTCTTCTAGTGCCTTGATTGCTTTTGACGTACGCATTAATAGTATCGTCGTATTGCTTCTCTAAAGCCTGGAGTAAATACTTCGGGTCCGTTTGCGATAAGTGACTTTAGCTCGTTAATCTCAAACCACTTTACTTCTGTCACTTCAGTTGGCTCTAGGTCAAGCTGTGTGTTGCTGTCGATCGTACCTTCGTAAATAGCATTAAACTCGCGAATAGTATATTCGCCTTGTATGTCCATACTCTCAAATTTACCAATAAATCTTAGATCAGTCTCGAGGTTAATCTCTTCCTTCATCTCACGTGCCATAGCAACGTCATACGTTTCGCCTTCGTCAACATGGCCACTAACAGAGTCAGACCAACGGTTTGGGTAGGACGGCTTTAACGCACTACGGCGTTGAGATAAGATACGACCGTTCTCGTCGCGCAAAATTGCACGCACAATCCTTACATGCATACCACCAGTCCAAGCTTCTCTACGGTCACCTGCACCGATCGGCTGGTCGTTTTCGTCCACAAACATAATTTTTTCAGTCATATCTACACTATATCAAATAAGAACTGCTGCCGTGCCAAGTCCTGCAGACACGACAAAAAAGAAGATCATCTGCGCGAAGTAAAAATAACGCATTGCAGTGACTCTGAGCCACATATAGGTGATAAAAAGTGTGACGCAGATTGCGATAGCAACCCATATTGACGCCGTTGTAAGCAAAAATAACAAACACGCCATCAGGTAAGACACCGACATCAACCAAGCGCTTGTTTGATGTGTATCAGATAGTTTTCCGAATTGGTGGTTTGTGTGTTTGTTTAGAGTTACAGCTTGTATGATATCCAAGGTTGCAGCCATTACTAGCAGTACGCTAGGAAATACGTATTGAGCATTATCAAGGATAAGTACTGACGCGTAGATTATAAATACTGAGGCGCATAATATATGTATAATTTTGTGGATTATAAGTACATTTTCGTGAGCCGCAGCAGATTCACTTACTGATGTTGTTTTGTGCTGCTTTTTACCGAAGATACCCAAGTACGCATGCCAGATATTCACTAAAATCAACGCAATAATAAATGCTTGAACCATATCTTCACTATAACAAAATATGGTATTATGATGGTGAAATAATTCCGCCTTGCGGTCTGGTCGATTAGCCATCGGCACAAACAGATTTGCGGTTTCAATCAGACCAGGCTGGTCGATACATTAACAAGGAGATCAACTATGGATGATCGCGAAGCAAAACGAGCTGCAAAGCTAGCGAAAGCGAAAGCCGAGTATGACCAGTGGAAAGAGATGTCACAAGCTCACTGGAACCACTGGCGAGCTTGGGGCTCTTGGTTTAGCTGGGGCTCACCTGTGGGACTAGGGCTATTCTTTGTCCTGCTTGCAATCGCTACTGCCATCTTGGTATGGGTTTTTAAAATCTAAAGATGCGCAACCAGCATAAAACGCCACCGTTATGGTGGCGTTTTTGTTTCTAATTATTTTGCCCCAGTTCGTCTCGTATGCTCATGAGTATCTTGCCAGTTGTGTTTTGTCCCGTGCCATCCGCACCACTACCCCAAAAGCTGTCATGGGGGTTAACTTCTTGGATCTCTTCACCACCACTTGCAATAAGCGCATCGCGTACTTCGCTGTGTTGAGCCGCCTTCTGACGAACAATATCTGTGAGAACACTCACCTTCACCTCATTCCAGTCTGGACGTTGCTCGTCTTTTAGCGTCGTGCCTAGTTGCCATGCGTCTAACGGGCTTCCGCATTGTTGTATGCGCTCTCGCACATTTGCATCAACAAACTTTTGTGCATGAAAGGCATGTTCAGCTGTTGGATACGTCACGTCTAGATACACAACTTGATGTGCGGAAAAGTTAGAAAAGACAAAGTGTGATGTCTCGTAATACGGGATTTTAATCATGTGGCTATACGGTTTACTCTACTCAGCAACGTCAAAGACAACGGGATACATGCCAAGCTTGACGTTTTTACCTGTCACCTTGCCATCTGCGTCAAATCCAGTATCGTACGTACCAGTAATCTCCAAGAAGCCGTGTCGACCATTTGCGTCACTTGTAAAGATTGAGTTCGACACAGTAAATGTGCCACTGCCACGACCAGTGATGTTACCGCCACCCATTGGGAGAACCGTACCGTCGTCCTGAATGTAATATGGATAGTATGATAGCGTCGCGTATGGATCGTTGTTCGTCTTGCTGCCGTCGTATTCAAACGTTAACGTCTGGCCATTGCCAAAGACCACGTCCTTTTCAGGGTACTTTGTGACGCTTGGATCAGAAAAGAAGTTATATGTACCGTCAGGGTCAACCAACGCTACTTTACTTGTTTGTGATGTGCTTGTGCCAGTTGATGATGTTGACTGACCATTTATCACGTTGTATGCGACAAAAGCGCCTCCTCCGACAACAATGACTGATCCCGTAACAATAAGTGCAGTAACGATTGGTTTTGGCATATAACTCCTAACTCTATTTGATATAAGAATTATAATGCATTTGGCGCTGACTTGAGAAATTGTGTTTAGTAAAACATCGTGATGATTTCAGCAAAACTCGGCGTAAAGATGTCTTGGGACGTTTTTAGTAACTCTTTCAACTCGTCGAGGTCAAACCACTTTGCGTCTTGGACTTCGTCTGGCTCAAACGCAAACGAAGTTGCGCTATCGATCGTTCCTTCGTATACGTGAATAATTTGGCGAATTTTTTTGTCACTCTCATCATGTTTGAATGTAAACTCGCCAATCAACTTGAGGTCTGGTGATATACCAATTTCTTCTTGTGCCTCGCGACGTGCAGCCACGTCCCAAGTCTCACCTTCGTCCACATGGCCGCTAGCAGCCACTGTCCACATGCCAGGGAACGAGTCCTTTTTCATACTGCGCTGTTGTGAAAGCAATCGCCCGTTCTCGTCGCGCAAAACAACGCGAATGTTACGTGTGTAATATCCCTGTGCCCATGCAAGTTTGCGGTCACCTACAGTAATTGGCTGGTCGTTTTCGTCTACAAGTGTGAGTCGTTCTGCCATGTGTTAATGATATCATTATTGACCTGCACCTACGTGTATAATGCTCGTATGGACCTTCTATTCGCATTTGCTATAGTATCTATACCTTTTTTAACCGTTTTTGCGTTATGTTTAAATTTCATCGCCTTTAGAATCTATGTTAAGAGACTTAAGATATACCATCCTGAGTATGGAGTAACCCGCAAATCTACAAATCTTCGAGAATGGATCAAAGAGTTTAATCGTCAGAACGAAGTGTATCTACGCAATCCTGCGTTGTTTACGGAAGAACCACTTATCCATACTGCACGGCAACTCAGAGTAGCATTTTATGCTGTCGTGTTGTGTATTCTGTGCATGTTCGTGCTGAACGGGTTCCTATAAATAAACTGCCTTTAAGGCTTAAGACAGAGCGATGGTTACAGCCCCAGCAACCATGAATAAGCTGCCGATTAACTTGTTACGTATGTTTGATTCTTTCAAGTGTCGCCAGCCAATCAATACTGATATTGGCGCTTCCAAACGGCGTACACTCACAGCATAACTGGCGTTTGTGCCTGCAACTGCCAGAATGTGAAAGAATGTGCCGGCAAACGAACTGACTGTTGCGCCCAGTACGATCAACTTGTTTGACTTTGCGACCAGTCGTAACTCATCTTTTTTTACAAACGGCACATATGCCAGCAACAACCATTTCACAGCCGTTGTGACGAACAAGATAGTAAATGGATTGTATGATTGATCCGTCAAAACTTTTAATAGCACTGTATTGATAGCAAAGCCAAATGCAACGACAAGGCTCAATCGTGCGCCGATGTTGGTAAACAGATGCTTCAAAGGATCAAGCCACTTTGTTGTACGACCTGCTTTAATATTTATGACGTATGCGCCCACGACGATAATAAAAATGCCCAGTACGCCCGCGGCTGGTAGACTCTCTTTTAAAAACACAACTGCAATTAGCAGTGTAAACACGGGAACAAAAGCGTTTAACGGCGCTGTATACGACAGTTCTTCATGTTTCAGTGCTTGCAGGTTCAACACAGTTGCCAAGATACTAGAGAGGGCTACGCCGATGATAACCAACCAAGATTGTTGCAACATACTTACGATCTCTGCGCTGCTTACTAACAATAGCGGACTTAATGCGATAGATATCGCGGCGTATCCCAGCCACATATACATCGTACCGCTAACATTGCCCGCCATTTTTTTGCGAAAGAATCCCGAGTAGGATTTGCCGACGGCACCAAGAAGAGCATAGAGTAACCACATAGTAATTAGTATACGCTAACGCTGGTCTCGAATGATATCTTAAGAAAGGTCGGGTTTCAGACCTAGTGCCAGCTCGCTTATTTTGCCAGTTTTACTTTCGATAATAAATTGCTCACCCATCAACCATCGTTGTAGTAAGTCGGAATACTGGATCACAACTGCATCAAGTACTTCTTGCATGGGCTTGTCCTCTGTTTCAGCAAATGCTTTCAAAGCTGCCGCTGTTTCATTATTGACGTTGACCGCCACGCTAAGAGGGCGCTCAGTGGACTCATCTGTCACGTCATCACCCCGTGACTCGACACGGGTGGGAACGATTTCCGCCATTCCATCGTCGGCAAAGGCACGTAACGTGCTTCCCTCGGCCTCTAACTGCAACATGTATCGATAAATTCCGACAGCACGACGGAAATCCTCACTGAAGGTCGTAGACGATAACTGCCGTATAATGTCTAGTTGTTTT